>NZ_JCBANC010000029.1:0-76254 GCF_059760815.1 Achromobacter sp. 1012554356
CCACGTTCCTTTTTGATGGCGCTTTCATGACCGATGTCTACGCGGCATGGGCTGCGGCCCATGCCCTCTCTTTGTTTGTCGCGTTGCCGCTGGCTGCTGGCGGCGTGGCGCTACTGTTCATGCGTTGCCACGGCCGGCTGTCCGGCAACGGCCGCGCGGTACTGTTCGCCGCGACGGCGGGCGTGTCCTTTGCGGTGTTCCTGGCGCTGGCGCTGGCCGTCGAACGGCGCGGGACCGTCGTGGCGTTCGACAGCGCGCTCGCCAACGCGCTCAGCATGTCCATGTCGACGTCGATGCTCTGGCTGCTGTCCTGGATCACGTACCTGGGCGACCGCAACCTGCTCACGGTCGTCGCCGTGCTGATGACGCTAGCGCTGCTGTGGCGCGGGTCATGGCAGCTCGCGCTCTTTTGCGCCATCGCGACCGGCCTGAACGGCGCGCTCAACTGGCTGTTCAAGCATACGTTCGAACGGGTGCGCCCCGACCACGACCACGGCTACGCCATGGCAACCGGCTGGAGCTTTCCCAGCGGTCACTCCTCTGCGGCGATGGCTGTTTACGGCACGGCCTGCTACCTGATGTGGCGATTCGCGCCGCCCGGCTGGCGCCTGCCGTGCGTGGCGTTCATGGCCGCGCTCATCATGGCCATCGGCCTGAGCCGCATCCTCTTGCAGGTGCATTTCGCCAGCGACGTCGCCGCCGGGTTCGCGGTCAGCCTCGGGTGGCTGGTCCTGTGCGTGGCGGCCGTCGAGCGGCTGCACGTCTCAGGCAGGACGGTTCAGCGCGTCCAGTAGGCGCGCCTCGACGCCGGCAACGGCGCCCGCCTGCAGCGGCGCGCAGGTGTAGCGCCCGCCCGCGCACGCTATGGCCCGGTCAAGCTGCCGCATCCGGTCGGCGGGCGGCGGGTCCAGATCGATGATCAGCTTGCCGGCAATGGGCGCCGTGACCTGCCCGTCGCTGAAGCGTTCCAGCGTGCGATCGATCTCGCGTTCCCGGGGCAGGGCCAGCACGATGGTGTCGGACTCGGCCAAGGCTTCGCGCGCCGAGGTCGCCAGCGTTGCGTTGCCGCGAAAATCCTCGCAGCGGTCCGCTTCGATGTCGTAAAGCGTCAACGCAATGTCGGGATCGGCGGCCAGCAGCCGCCGCGCCGCACGCGTGCCGATCCTGCCCATGCCGACGATGCTGACGCGCGGACTCATGGCTTGGGCACCGACCACGTGCTCACGATATGGGCGACCGGCTCGTCCGAGCCTTCGCCCGTCAGCACGACTTCTCCCGCGGACAGACGGCCCACCTTGAGCAGGCGGGCGTGGGCATGGATGGCGCCCGCGGGGCTCTTGCGCAAAAAATTGATGGTCAGGCTGGCCGTGACCGCGTGGGCCTGCCCGGTCGCGCCCACCACGGCTGCATACATGGCCAGATCGGCCAGTCCCATCAGCATTGGCCCGGCAACGATGCCGCCCAGCCGCTGGTGCGTGTCCCGGGCGGGCAGCACGGCGTGCGCCGTGCCGTGGCCGATGTGCAGGATATCGATCCCCAACAGCATCGAGAACGGGTGCTGGTCGGCCAACAGCACGTGAAAGTCGGCAAGGCTGATCAGCGGCGCGCGCGCATCGGCGGCGAGGGCGGTTGCGGTCATCGTTGTTCCAGGGCGTGGCAATAGTTGTCCAGCAGCGCGTCGGCCTGCTGGCCCAGGGACTTGAGGCGGCGGGTATGCACCAGCAGCAACAGTCCCATCAGATAAGTGAACACGTTCATCTGCTCGGCCTGAACGAACTCGTCGCGCCAGCCCTTCGTGCGTGCCAGCGCCTGTCCGATCAGATCGATGCATTGCCGCAACCGGCTATTGAGCTTTTCGTCCATGTCCCGACCCAGCCCGCGCGGGCCAAGTCCCTGGAACAGATACATCCCCAGCGAAAAATCCGTGCGCCGCTGCGCGTAATACTCGAAGAACGCCCGGATTACGCCGCGTGCGGCCGACTGCGGCGCCTCGGCCTCGCCCGCCTGCGCCAGATGCGCGTGCAGCCGCTGCAGCGATCCATCCAGCAGTTCCCCATACAGCGCTTCCTTGCCCGCGAACCAGGGATAGATGGCGCCGGTCGTGCAACCTGCTTCCTTCGCGATGGCCCGGATCGTCGTCTTTTCCAGACCATCCCGCTCGAACACGCGCTGCGCGGCGTCCAGGATGATCTGCCTGCGCAGGGCGCTAAGGCGTTCGTTGCGGTCGGCACGGGGGGAGGGTGTTGACATGGCGCTCGGGGGCGATTCGATGTCACCGATCATATCGACGATTTTTATTAATAACAACGTTATTCACCCCGCACGTGATTACGATGATCTTCAGTGCCGGCATCATCCCGGCCGCTCCGGTTTACTGCCGCATGGCAGCCGGAGCCGCGAAGAAAGTAGCGTGACGAATGGGTTTTGGAATTGCCCGGAAAATTGGGGGCAGGGCCGAAAGTCGCATGGTTGCGCGCTCGGGCAGTTCGGTAAGGGTAAGCCCTAGCGATACGCGGCAAGCATCAGCGGGATGTTGCAACTTCCCAACAAGCCTGTCGCAAACCTGCACTTTTCTGATGCCGACCATAGCCAGTCCCCCCGATTTTTGATGCAATAGCGTCAACTTCCCTTCGCGGAGTTAGGGGGGCGGCAGGCTGGTTTGCTGGATTGCTGCTCTTGTCACTCAAATCAACGGAGATTTCTTAAATGAAAAAGACTCTGCTCGCTGCCGCCCTGCTCGCCGGTTTCGCCGGTGTCGCCCAGGCAGAAACGTCTGTCACCCTGTACGGCATCATCGACACGGGCCTCGGCTACAACAAGATCAGCGGCGGTACTGATGCCCAAAACGGCAGCCGTTTTGGCATGATCAACGGCGTCCAGAACGGTTCGCGCTGGGGTCTGCGTGGTTCGGAAGATCTGGGTGACGGCCTGCGCGCTGTTTTCCAACTGGAATCGGGCTTCAACTCGGGTAACGGCAACTCCGCTCAAGGTGGTCGTCTGTTCGGCCGTCAAGCCACCGTCGGTCTGGCCAGCGACAGCTGGGGTCAACTGGACTTCGGTCGCCAAACCAACATCGCGTCGAAGTACTTCGGCTCGATCGATCCGTTCGGCGCTGGCTTCGGTCAAGCCAACATCGGTGCTTCGATGAGCGCTGCCAACACGCAACGCTACGACAACATGGTCATGTATCAGACCCCGTCGTTCAGCGGCTTCCAGTTCGGCGTTGGCTACTCGTTCAGCGCTGACGACACGAAGACGACCGAAACCGGCTTCAAGACCGCCGACAACACCCGCGCCATCACGACCGGCCTGCGCTACGTCAACGGCCCGCTGAACGTCGCTCTGTCGTACGACCAGCTGAATGCCTCGAACCGTCTGCCGACCGCCTCGACCGACGCCACCCCGCGTATGTACGCCATCGGCGGTTCGTACGACTTCGAAGTCGTGAAGCTGGCCCTGGCCTACGCTCGCACGACCGACGGTTGGTTCGCCGGCCAAGGCACCAGCACCAGCACCATCGGTGGTGGCACGGGTTCCGTGAACTTCGGCACCAACCTGTTCGCTGATGGCTTCAAGGCCAACTCGTACCTGGTCGGCCTGTCGGCTCCGATCGGCGGCGCTTCGAACCTGTTCGGTTCGTGGCAGCGCGTTGATCCGTCGAACTCGAACCTGACGGGTGATGATTCCAACATGAACATCTACTCGCTGGGCTACACCTACGACCTGTCCAAGCGCACCAACCTGTACGCTTACGGTTCGTACGCCACGAACTACGCCTTCCTGAACGACCTGAAGTCGACCGCTGTCGGCGTCGGTGTCCGTCACCGCTTCTAATCCAATGCAGGGCGCAAGCCCTGTGTGGATTTAAAGCAAAAGCGAACGGGCCTCGGCCCGTTCGTATAAGCCACCCTTTCGGGGGTGGTTTTTTTTCGTCTGCTGACTGAATTCAGGCATACTACGACTTCGTGTCGTTCGAGCCGCACATGCTCGACATGCACCGACGAAAGCTGCGATTGTTCCATTTGAGGAATGCAGTCTTTCGCCTGCTATTCAAGCTACAGAGTTCAGCCGGAAGTAACCGCGCGAATGCTACAATCCTAAGGTTTGCGCATTTGACGGACGCCTGAATGAACCTGCAACAGTATTTTCCCGTCCTGCTGTTTATCGTAGTGGCCACCCTTATCGGGTTCGCGCTTCTAACGGCCGGCTCCCTCCTTGGCCCGCGGCGTCCTTACGCTGAGAAGCTCTCGCCTTACGAGTGCGGCTTCGAAGCGTTTGAAGATGCACGCATGAAGTTTGACGTGCGCTACTACCTCGTGGCGATTCTGTTCATTCTTTTCGACCTGGAAATCGCGTTCCTGTTCCCGTGGGCCATCGCCCAGGGCACCGTCGGACTCGTCGGTTTCTGGACGGTCATGGTTTTCCTCGCCGTGTTGACCGTCGGCTTCATCTACGAATGGAAAAAGGGCGCGCTGGATTGGGAGTGACCTTCGGGTTCATTTCACAGCACGTTATCAGAGACGAATATGGCTATAGACGGCATTCTCAAGCAAGGGTTCATCACTACCAGCGCCGACAAGTTCCTGAACTGGGCGAAGACCGGTTCGATGTGGCCCATGACCTTCGGTCTGGCCTGTTGCGCGGTTGAGATGATGCACGCGGGCGCAGCCCGCTATGACCTGGACCAATTCGGCATCATCTTCCGGCCCAGTCCGCGCCAGTCCGATCTTATGATCGTTGCCGGCACGCTGTGCAACAAGATGGCGCCCGCGCTGCGCAAGGTCTACGACCAGATGCCCGAGCCGCGCTGGGTGGTTTCCATGGGCTCCTGTGCCAATGGCGGCGGCTACTACCACTACTCGTATTCGGTGGTGCGTGGCTGTGATCGCATCGTACCGGTAGACGTCTACGTGCCGGGCTGCCCGCCCACGGCCGAGGCGCTGGTCTACGGCTTGCTGCAAATGCAGAACAAGATCCGTCTGACCAACACGATTGCGCGCTGATGCTTCGTGCGGTTCGACGGCAGGCCTCAGCCGCCGCGAACCTGCGAAACCAGCGTATCGGTTCACCTAAGCGTACAAGATGATGACCAGGCTCGAATCCCTGAAAAACAATTTGCAGACCACCCTCGGTGCGGACATCGCGCTGACCGAGGCGCTGGGCGAGCTGACGCTCGAAGTGCCCGCGGAGCAGTGGTTCTCCGTCTGCAACAAGCTGCGCACCGAAGCCGGCCTGCGCTTTGAAACCTGTATCGACCTCTGCGGCGTCGACTACCTGACCTGGGGCAACGGCACGCGCCAACTGCCCGAGGAAACCAACGTCCGCATCCACCGCGCGCGTTATGCCGTGGTGGCGCACTTGCTCTCCCTCGAGAACAACTGCCGGCTGCGCGTGCGCACCTGGGCGCCCGACGACGAGTTCCCGATGGTCGCCTCGCTGATGGAATGCTGGCCCACGGTCGGCTGGTTCGAACGCGAAGCCTTCGACCTGTACGGCATCGTCTTCGAAGGCCACCCGGACCTGCGCCGCATCCTCACCGACTACGGTTTCATCGGCCATCCGTTCCGCAAGGACTTCCCGCTGTCGGGCACCGTCGAAATGCGCTACGACCCCGAGCAACGGCGCGTCATTTACCAGCCGGTCACGATCGATCCGCGCGAGATCACCCCGCGCGTGGTGCGCGAAGACACCTACGGCATGGGGCGTTGAATCATGGCAGACATCAAGAACTACACCCTGAACTTCGGTCCTCAACACCCGGCCGCGCACGGCGTGCTGCGCCTGGTGCTCGAGCTTGACGGCGAAGTCATCCAGCGCGCCGATCCGCACATCGGCCTGCTGCACCGCGCTACCGAAAAGCTGGCCGAGCACAAGACCTACATCCAGGCGCTGCCCTACATGGACCGCCTGGACTACGTGTCCATGATGTGCAACGAGCACGCCTACGTCATGGCCATCGAAAAGCTGCTGGGCGTCGAAGCCCCGCTGCGCGCGCAGTACATCCGCGTGATGTTCGATGAAATTACCCGCCTTCTGAACCACCTGATGTCGCTGGGCTCGCACGCCCTCGACGTGGGCGCCATGGCGGTATTCCTGTACGCCTTCCGTGAACGCGAAGACCTGATGGACTGCTACGAAGCCGTCTCGGGCGCGCGCATGCACGCGGCCTACTACCGTCCGGGCGGCGTCTATCGCGACCTGCCGGATTCCATGCCGCAGTATGGCGACTCCAGCAAGTTCCGTGGCGACAAGGAAATGCGCGTCATGAACGACGCACGTTCGGGCTCGCTGCTGGACTTCATCGAAGACTTCACCAACCGCTTCCCCGCCTGCGTCGACGAGTACGAAACGCTGCTCACCGACAACCGTATCTGGAAGCAGCGTCTGGTGGGCATCGGCGTGGTCGATCCCGATCGCGCCAAGGCGCTGGGCTTCACCGGCCCGATGCTGCGTGGCTCGGGCGTCGCCTGGGATCTGCGCAAGATGCAGCCCTACGAAGTCTATGACCTGCTTGATTTCGACATCCCCGTGGGTGTCAACGGCGACTGCTACGACCGCTATCTGGTCCGCATCGCCGAGATGCGCCAAAGCAATCGCATCATCCGCCAGTGCGTGGAATGGCTGCGCAACAATCCCGGCCCGGTCATGATCGAGAATCACAAGATCGCCCCGCCGTCGCGTACCGCCATGAAGACCAACATGGAAGAGCTGATCCATCACTTCAAGCTCTTCACTGAAGGTTTCCACGTGCCCCCGGGCGAAGCGTATGCCTCGGTCGAGCATCCGAAGGGCGAATTCGGCATCTATCTGGTGTCCGACGGCGCCAACAAGCCTTACCGCCTGAAGATTCGGGCGCCCGGCTTTGTCCACCTGCAAGCGCTGGATGAAATGTCGCGCGGCCACATGATCGCCGACGCCGTCACCATCATTGGCACGCAGGACATCGTTTTCGGCGAGATCGATCGCTGATCCGCCCAGACAGTCACGAGCACGCCCGCATAACCCGGATTCAAACTATGCTGCTTTCCGAACAGGCCTACCAGAAAATCGACCGTGAACTGGCCAAGTTCCCGGCCGACCAGCGGCAGTCCGCCATCATGGCCTCGCTTGCCATCGCGCAAGAAGAGAAGGGCTGGTTGGCTACCGAAGTCATCGAAGACGTGGCCAAGTACATTGGCGTTCCGCCCATCGCGGTCCAGGAAGTCGCCACGTTCTACAACATGTTCGACGTCAAACCCGTCGGCAAGAACAAGATCGCCGTCTGCACGAACCTGCCCTGTGCCTTGCGCGACGGCGACCGTGCCGGCGAATACCTCAAGCGCAAGCTGGGCGTCGACTACCGCCAGACCACCGAAGACGGCCAGTTCACGCTGGTCGAAGGCGAGTGCATGGGCGCCTGCGGCGACTCCCCCGTGCTGATCGTGAACAACAAGCATATGTGCGTGCGCATGACCGACGAGAAGCTGGACGCGCTGGTCGCGGCCCTCAAGCAGCAAGGAGAGTCGGCATGAACGCGCCTGACCTGTACAAACAGTTCGCGCAGGGGCTGGATCCCGATCCCCTGAACGACCTGTCCAACTCGATGGCCCTGCACGGCCGCCACCTGCAGCCACAGATCATGGCCGACGTCGACGGCGCCAACTGGCGCCTGGCCGACTACGTCAAGCGCGGCGGCTACGAAGCCCTGAAGAAGATCCTGACCACCGGCATGAAGCCGGAAGACGTGATCGCCGAAGTCAAGGCGTCGGGTCTGCGCGGCCGTGGCGGCGCGGGCTTTCCGACCGGCCTGAAGTGGAGCTTCATGCCGCGCGCCTTTCCGGGCCAGAAATACCTCGTCTGCAACTCCGACGAAGGCGAGCCCGGCACGTTCAAGGACCGCGACATCCTGCGTTTCAATCCGCACATCGTGATTGAAGGCATGGCGATCGCGGCCTACGCCATGGGCATCAGCGTCGGCTACAACTACATCCACGGCGAAATCTTCGAAGTCTACGAGCGCTTCGAAGAGGCCCTCGAAGAGGCGCGTGCCGCCGGCTTCCTGGGCGACCGCCTGTTCGGTTCCGACTTCAGCTTCCAGCTTCACGCTTTCCACGGTTACGGCGCCTACATCTGCGGCGAAGAAACCGCGCTGCTGGAATCGCTGGAAGGCAAGAAGGGCCAGCCGCGCTTCAAGCCGCCGTTCCCGGCCAGCTTCGGCCTGTACGGCAAGCCCACCACCATCAACAATACGGAAACGTTCGCGGCGGTGCCGTGGATCATCCGCAACGGCGGCCAGGCCTACCTGGAAGTCGGCAAGCCGAACAACGGCGGCACCAAGCTGTTCTCGATCACCGGCGACGTCGAGCGTCCCGGCAACTACGAGATCCCGCTGGGCACCCCGTTCTCGACCCTGCTGGAACTGGCGGGCGGCATGCGCGGTGGCAAGAAGCTGAAGGCGGTCATCCCCGGCGGCTCCAGCGCCCCGGTCCTGCCCGCCGACATCATGATGGAATGCACGATGGACTATGACTCCATCGCCAAGGCGGGCTCGATGCTGGGCTCGGGCGCGGTGATCGTCATGGACGAGACGCGCTGCATGGTGAAGTCGCTGCTGCGACTGTCGTACTTCTATTTCGAGGAAAGCTGCGGCCAGTGCACGCCGTGCCGCGAAGGCACCGGCTGGCTCTACCGCATGGTGCACCGCATCGAAAACGGTCAAGGCCGTCCGGAAGATCTGGAGCTGCTGGATAACGTGGCCCTCAACATCATGGGCCGCACCATCTGCGCCCTCGGTGACGCCGCCGCCATGCCCGTCCGTGGCTTCCTCAAGCATTTTCGCGACGAATTCGCGCACCACATCGAGCACAAGTCTTGTGTGGTCCCGCAATATCTGTAGGTCTCAGGAACAGCAATGGTTGAACTAACCGTCGACGGCAACAAGGTCGAAGTGCCCGAAGGCAGCATGGTCATGCATGCCGCCCAGAAAGTCGGGCTTTACGTGCCGCATTTCTGCTACCACAAGAAACTGTCCATCGCGGCCAACTGCCGGATGTGCCTGGTTGAAGTGGAAAAAGCGCCCAAGGCGCTGCCCGCCTGCGCCACGCCCGTGACCAACGGCATGGTCGTCCACACCTGCTCTGAGAAGGCTCGCGCCGCTCAGAAGTCGGTGATGGAATTCTTGCTCATCAATCACCCCCTCGACTGCCCGATCTGCGATCAGGGCGGCGAATGCCAGTTGCAGGATCTGGCCGTGGGCTACGGCGGTTCTTCCTCGCGTTACCAGGAAGAAAAGCGCGTCGTGTTCCACAAGGACCTGGGCCCGCTGGTTTCCGCCGAGGAAATGTCCCGCTGCATCCACTGCACCCGCTGCGTGCGCTTCGGCCAGGAAATCGCCGGCGTCATGGAACTGGGCATGCTGGGCCGTGGCGAACACTCCGAAATCACCACCTTCGTGGGCCGCTCGATCGAGTCCGAACTGTCGGGCAACATGATCGACATCTGTCCGGTGGGCGCGCTGACCTCCAAGCCCTTCCGCTACAGCGCGCGTACCTGGGAACTGGCTCGCCGCCGTTCGGTCAGCCCGCACGACAGCTTGGGCGCCAACCTGGTCGTCCAAGTCAAGGGCGACCGCGTGATGCGCGTGGTCCCGTTCGAAGACGAAGCCGTCAACGAATGCTGGATCAGCGACCGCGACCGCTTCTCGTACGAAGGCCTGAACAGCGACGACCGCCTGTCCGCCCCGATGATCAAGGGCACCGACGGCAAGTGGCAGGAAGCCTCGTGGGCCGACGCCCTGCAGGCCGTGGCCCAAGGCCTGTCGCGCGTGCGTGACAGCTTCGGCGCTGGCCAGATCGGCGCGCTGGCGTCCGAATACGCCACCACCGAGGAATACGCGCTGCTGGGCCGCCTGGTCCGCTCGCTGGGTTCCGAGAACATCGACTTCCGTCTGCGCCAGACCGACCCGGCCTTCGACGCCGCGCTGACCGGCGCGCCGTGGCTGGGCATGCCCATCGCCGAACTCGACAACCTGGACCGCGTCCTGGTCGTCGGCTCGTTCCTGCGCAAGGATCATCCGCTGATGGCCCAGCGCCTGCGCCAGGCCGCAAAGCGCGGCACGCAGATCCTGATGGTCGACAGCGCCGCCGACGATCCCCTGATGCCCGTCACCGCGCGCATCACCGTGGCCCCCTCGGAATTGGCGCGCGCGCTGGCCGAAGTGGCCGTCGCGCTGGCCCAGGCCAAGGAACAGGCCGTGCCGGCCGAATTCGCCTCGGTCACGCCGGGCGAAAACGCCAAGCTCATCGCCGCCAGCCTCGCCTCGGGCGCCAACACCGCCGTCCTGATGGGCAACCTGGCTGTCGCCAGCGCCCAGGCCACCACGCTGGCCGCCAACGGCCGCGCCGTGGCTGACCTGACCGGCGGCAAGTTCGGCTTCCTGACGTCGGGCGGCAACACGGTCGGCGGTTATCTCGCCGGCGCCATCCCGGGCAAGGGCGGCAAGACCGCCGCGGCCATGCTCGCCGAACCGCTCAAGGCCTACATCGTCCTGCACGCCGAACCGCTGCTCGACGCCGACAACGGCCAGCAGGCCATCGCCGCGCTGCGCGGCGCGCAGTTCGCCGTCGCGCTCACGCCTTACCGTTCGGCCGCAGCCGAATGGGCCGACGTGATGCTGCCGGTGTCGCCGTTCACGGAAACCTCGGGCACGTTCGTCAACGCCCAAGGCCTGGCTCAGAGTTTCAAGGGCACGGTCGCGCCGTTCGGCCAGACCCGTCCGGGCTGGAAGGTCCTGCGCGTGCTGGGCAACGTCCTGCACCTGGCTGGCTTCGACGACGAGACCTCCGAGTCCGTGCGCGACGCCGTGCTGGCAAGCGGCGTCGAAGGCCGCCTGTCCAACGACGTCAAGGCCCCGCTGGGCCTCGGCCAGGCCATCACCGGCCTGGAACGCGTCGCTGATGTGCCGATCTACCGCACCGACGCCATGGTGCGCCGCTCGGAACCGCTGCAGGCCTCGCCGGCTTCGAAGAAGCCCGCCGCCGCCATGAACGGCCGCACCCTCACCAGCCTGGGCCTGACGGCCGGGGTCAAGGTGCGCGTGTCGGCCGGGCAGGGCGTCGTCGAACTGGAAACCGTGCAGGATGATGCCGTGGCCGATCGCGCCGTGCGCATTTCCGCCGCCTTCGAAACTACCGCTGCCCTGGGTGGCGCATTTGGTCAAATCAGCGTGGAGCGTGCCTGATGGAATGGCTCAATGTTCTTGAAAGCCACGGTCAGGCATTGCTGGGTCCGACGGTCTGGATGGTCCTCTGGACCCTCGTCAAGATCGTCATCATTGCGGTGCCCATCATCCTGTGCGTGGCCTACCTGACGTACTGGGAACGCAAGATGATCGGCGCCATGCACGTGCGCATGGGTCCGAACCGCGTCGGTTTCAAGGGGCTGCTGCAGCCGTTTGCCGACGTGTTCAAGCTGCTGACCAAGGAAGTCGTGGTCCCCAGCCAAGCCAACAAGGTGCTGTTCATCGTGGCCCCCGTGGTCACGCTGATGCCCGCGCTGGCGGCCTGGGCCGTCGTGCCGTTTGGCCCCGATGTCGTGCTGGCCAACGTCAACGCCGGCCTGCTGTACATCATGGCCATCACGTCCATCGGCGTGTACGGCGTGATCGTCGCCGGCTGGGCGTCCAACTCCAAGTACGCGTTCCTGGGCGCGCTGCGCGCCTCGGCCCAGATGCTGTCGTATGAACTGGCCATCGGCTTCGTGCTGGTGACGGTGCTGCTGGTGTCGGGCAGCCTGAACATGTCCGAGATCGTCAACGTGCAGAACCGCGGCTGGTTTGCCGAAAAGGGCCTGACGTTCATGTCGTGGAACTGGCTGCCGCTGTTGCCGCTGTTCGTGATCTACGTGATCTCGGCCGTCGCCGAAACCAACCGTCACCCGTTTGACGTCGTGGAAGGCGAATCCGAAATCGTGGCCGGCCACATGGTCGAATACTCGGGCATGGCATTCGCGCTGTTCTTCCTGGGCGAATACGCCAACATGATCCTGCTGTCGTGCATGGCATCGATCATGTTCCTGGGCGGCTGGGCTTCCCCGATCGATATCGCGCCGCTGACCTGGATTCCGGGTTGGATCTGGCTGGGTCTCAAGACGTTCTTCGTGGTCTCGTTGTTTGTGTGGTTCCGGGCTTCGTTCCCGCGCTACCGCTATGACCAGATCATGCGTTTGGGTTGGAAAATCTTCATCCCGCTGACCGGCGTCTGGCTGGTCGTGGTGGCGATCTGGATGCAGACGCCCTGGAACATTTGGCGCTAAGCGCCAAGCAGAGGCAGGATATGGAAGCGATCAAGGATTTCTTCGGCAGTCTGATGCTGACCGAGTTGCTCAAGGGCATGCGCCTGACGGGCAAGTATTTTTTCAAGCGCAAGGTCACCTTGCGTTACCCCCAGGAAAAGACCCCTGCGTCGCCGCGTTTCCGCGGCCTGCACGCCCTGCGCCGCTACCCCAACGGGGAAGAGCGTTGCATCGCGTGCAAGCTGTGCGAAGCCGTGTGCCCGGCGCTGGCGATCACGATCGAGTCGGACCAGCGCGACGACGGCACCCGCCGCACGACGCGCTACGACATCGATCTGACCAAATGCATTTTCTGCGGCTTCTGTGAGGAAAGCTGCCCCGTGGACTCCATCGTGGAAACGCACATCCACGAATACCACGGCGAAAAGCGCGGCGACCTGTATTTCACCAAAGACATGCTGCTCGCCGTGGGCGACCGCTACGAAGCCGACATCGCCCGCCGCCGGGCCGAAGACGCGCCTTACCGCTGAAGCCCAGGGTCTGATCCATGACTTTTACCACTGTCCTTTTCTACATACTGGCCGCCGTGCTGGTGATCGCGGCGTTCCGCGTGATCACCGCGCGCAGTGCGGTCACCGCCGTTTTGCACCTGATCCTGGCGTTCGCCAACGCGGCCATGCTCTGGATGCTGCTGGGCGCCGAGTTCCTCGCGCTGCTGCTGGTGCTGGTGTACGTGGGCGCCGTGATGGTGCTTTTCCTCTTCGTCGTGATGATGCTCGACATCCGGATGGACACCCTGCGCCAGGGCATGAAGACCTATCTGCCGCTCGGCCTGGTCATCGGCCTGGTGCTCGTGCTGGAAGTGTCCTTCGTGCTGGGCTCCATCTGGTACGGTTCCGGTCCCCAGGCGCAGCTGCCCAGCGACTACAACAACGCCCGCGCGCTCGGCGAAGCGATGTACACGCAGTACATCTACGCGGTTGAAGTTGGCGCCGCGCTGCTGCTGGTCGGCATGGTTGCCGCGATTGCGCTGACCCTGCGCCGCCGCCGCGACGTCAAGTACAACGACCCGGTCGCCGCTGTCCGCGTGCGTTCGAAGGACCGCTTCCGCATGGTGAGCATGCCCGCCCAGAGCGAGCGCGCCCAGGCCAAGCGTGACGCCTCGAACGGTGCCGCGCCCCAAGGAGAAAAACAATGACGCTGACGCTGGCCCACTATCTGATCCTTGGCGCGATCCTGTTCGCGATCGGGATCTTCGGCATCTTCCTGAACCGCCGCAACCTGATCATTCTCCTGATGTCCATCGAGCTCGTGCTCCTGGCCGTCAACATGAACTTCGTGGCGTTCTCCAGCTGGTTCGGCGACACCGCCGGCCAGGTGTTCGTGTTCTTCATCCTGACCGTGGCCGCCGCTGAAGCGGCGATCGGCCTGGCCATTTTGGTGCTGCTGTTCCGCAACCTGAACACGATCAACGTTGACGAACTCGATCGCCTGAAGGGCTGACGGGGTATTGGAAGAAAATGTCTAGCTCACCCAATCTCTACCTGCTCATCGCGCTGGCGCCGCTGGCCGGAGCAATTCTCGCGGGCCTCTTCGGCACCGGGTTCCTCGGCCGGCCCATCGGCCGCCGCGCCTCGCACGTCATTACCATCCTGGGCGTGCTCATCTCCGCCATCGGTTCGGTGGTGGTGCTGGGCGACGTGCTGAACGGCCTGCGTTTCGACGGCGCCGTCTACACCTGGAGCCTCATCGGTCAGACCAAGCTGGAAATCGGCTTCCTGATCGATCCGCTGTCGGCCATGATGATGGTCGTCGTGACGTCCGTGTCGCTGATGGTGCACATCTACACCATCGGCTACATGGCTGACGATCCCGGCTATCAGCGCTTCTTCTCGTACATCTCGCTGTTCACGTTCTCCATGCTGATGCTGGTGATGTCGAACAACATGGTGCAGCTGTTCTTCGGCTGGGAAGCGGTGGGTCTGGTGTCGTACCTGCTGATCGGTTTCTGGTACACCCGTCCGACGGCGATCTTCGCCAACATGAAGGCGTTCCTGATCAACCGCGTCGGCGACTTCGGTTTCGTGCTCGGCATCGGCCTGCTGTTCGCCTACGCCGGCACCATGCACTACGGTGAAGTCTTCGCGCAGGCCGACAAGCTGGCCGGCATGAAGCTGCCGGGCTCGGACTGGATGCTGCTGACCGTGGCGTGTATCTGCCTGTTCATCGGCGCCATGGGTAAATCGGCCCAGGTTCCGCTGCACGCCTGGCTGCCCGACTCGATGGAAGGCCCGACCCCGATCTCCGCGCTGATCCACGCCGCCACCATGGTGACGGCCGGTATCTTCATGGTCGCCCGTTTTTCGCCGCTGTTCGAACTGTCGGACACCGCGCTGTCGTTCATCATCGTGATCGGCGCCATCGGCGCGCTGTTCCTGGGCATCCTGGGCATCATTCAGAACGACATCAAGCGCGTCGTCGCGTACTCCACGCTGTCGCAGCTGGGTTACATGACCGTGGCGCTGGGTGCGTCGGCCTACTCGGTCGCGATCTTCCACCTGATGACCCACGCATTCTTCAAGGCGCTGCTGTTCCTGGGCGCGGGTTCGGTCATCATCGGCATGCACCACGACCAGGACATCCGCAACATGGGCGGCCTGCGCAAGTACATGCCCATCACCTGGATCACCTTCCTGCTGGGTACGCTGGCACTCGTCGGCACGCCGTTCTTCTCGGGTTTCTACTCGAAGGAAAACATCATCGAAGCCGCCGGCCAGGCCAATGTCTGGGGCGCGAGCTTTGCCTACTATGCCGTGCTGATCGGCGTGTTCGTCACGTCGCTGTACTCGTTCCGCGTGTACTTCCTGGTCTTCCACGGCAAGGAACGCTTCGACACCAGCGATCATGGCCACGGCCACGATGCGCACGGTCACGGTCATGACGACCATGGCCACGACGACCACGGCCACGGCCATCACGGCGGAAAGCCGCACGAGTCGCCCTGGGTGGTCACGCTGCCGCTGATCCTGCTGGCGATTCCGTCGGTGTTCGTCGGCGCGTGGGCGGTCGATCCCATGCTGTTCGGCAAGTTCTTCGACGGCGTCATCAAGGTCCTGCCGCAGCAGCATCCCGCGATGCACGTGCTGAGCGAGGAATGGCACGGCTGGGTCGCCTACGGCCTGCACGCCTTCCAGACCCTGCCGTTCTGGCTGGTCGTGGCTGGCTTCGTCATCTCCTGGTACTGCTACCTGATCAACCCGAAGGTGCCGGCCGCCATCAAGGCCAACCTGTCGGGCGTGAACAAGATCCTCGAGAACAAGTACTACGTCGACTGGGTCAACGAGCAGATCATCGCGCGCGGTTTGCGCTGCCTGGGCCGCGGCCTGTGGCAGACGGGTGATCGCGGCATCATCGACGGCATCCTGATCAACGGCAGCGCCCGTGTCGTGGGCTGGGTGGCAGCCATCAGCCGTCACCTGCAGTCCGGCTTCATTTATCACTACGCGTTCGCGATGATCATCGGCGTCATGGCGCTGGTGACTTTCTTTGTGCTGATTCCCCAATGATGGCAAGCGAGATGGCATCCAACACTTTTCCCTGGCTCACGCTTGCGATCTTTGTCCCGATCGTATTCGGCCTGCTGGTGCTGGCGGTGGGCCGTGACGACCGTCCCGGCCTGACGCGCGGCCTGTCGCTCGTCGGCTCGATCGCCGGCTTCCTGGTCACGATTCCGCTCTACACCGGTTTTGATTCCTCCACGGCCGCCATGCAGTTCGTGGAGAAGGCCTCCTGGATCGAGGCTTTCAACGTCAATTACCACCTGGGCATCGACGGCATCTCGATGTGGTTCGTGCTCCTGACCGCGTTCATCACCATCATCGTGGTGCTGGCCGGCTGGGAAGTGATCACCAGCCGCGTCGCGCAATACATGGCCGCCTTCCTGATCCTCTCGGGTCTGATGGTCGGCGTGTTCTGCGCGCTGGACGGCATGCTGTTCTACGTGTTCTTCGAAGCCACGCTGATCCCGATGTACATCATCATCGGCGTCTGGGGTGGCGCGAACCGCGTATATGCGGCCTTCAAGTTCTTCCTGTACACCCTGATGGGTTCGCTGCTGACGCTGGTCGCGTTCGTCTACCTCTGGCATGCCTCGGGCGGTTCGTTCGACATCCTGACGTGGCAGCAGACCAAGCTGGGCTACACCCCGCAGATCCTGATCTTCGTGGCGCTGCTTGCGGCGTTTGCGGTCAAGGTGCCGATGTGGCCTGTCCACACGTGGTTGCCGGACGCCCACGTGGAAGCGCCCACGGGCGGCTCCATTGTTCTGGCCGCCATCATGCTGAAGCTGGGCGCCTACGGCTTCCTGCGCTTCTCGCTGCCGATCGCCCCTGACGCGTCGCACAGCCTGGCCGGCATGATGATCACGCTGTCGCTGATCGCCGTGATCTACATCGGTCTGGTCGCGATCGTGCAGGACGACATGAAGAAGCTGGTGGCCTATTCGTCGGTCGCCCACATGGGCTTCGTCACGCTGGGCTTCTTCATCTTCAACACGGCCGGCGTCGAAGGCGCCATCGTGCAGATGATCTCGCACGGCTTCGTGTCGGGCGCCATGTTCATGTGTATTGGCGTGCTCTATGACCGCATGCACTCGCGCCGCATCGCCGACTACGGCGGCGTGGTCAACGTGATGCCGCGTTTTGCCACGTTCTTCATCCTGTTCTCGATGGCCAACAGCGGCCTGCCGGCCACCAGCGGTTTCGTCGGCGAATTCATGGTGATCATGGGCGCGGTCGAGCACAACTTCTGGATCGGCCTGCTGGCAGCCACGGCCCTGATCCTGGGCGCGGCGTACTCGCTGTGGATGGTCAAGCGCGTCGTCCTGGGCGATGTCGCCAACGACCACGTGCGCGAGCTGACCGATATCAATCGCCGCGAATTCGTGATTCTTGGCGTGATGGCGATCGCCGTGTTGTACATGGGGATCTATCCCAAGCCCTTTACCGACGTAATGCACGTGTCGGTCGAGGCCCTGCTGCAACACGTTGCCGTCTCGAAACTGTAAGACAAGACAATGATGCAATCCCAAATCGATTTCGCCCTGGCGACACCGGAAATCCTTCTGCTGATTTTCGGCCTGGCTATCCTGCTCGTCGACGCGGTCAGCAATCACCCCGAGCGTAAGCCGACGTTCCTGCTGACCATGCTTGCCCTGGGCGTGCTGACCGTCGTGTCGGCCGTGCAGTGGAAGAACGGCGTGGCTGGCTCGACGTTCAACGGCCTGTACGTCACGGACGAGCTGTCGCACCTGCTGAAGATCGCCTCGTATCTTGCCGTCGGCGTGACGCTGATCTACGGCCGCGTGTATGCGCAGGTTCGCGACATGATGCGTGGCGGCGAACTCTACGTGCTGACGCTGTTTGCGCTGCTGGGCCAGATGGTCATGATCTCCTCCGGGAACCTGATCTCGATCTACCTGGGCCTGGAGCTGATGTCGCTGGCGCTGTACGCGCTGATCGCCCTGCGCCGTGACAACGTCGTGGCCACCGAAGCCGCCATGAAGTACTTCGTGCTGGGCGCGCTGGCCTCGGGCTTCCTGCTGTATGGCATGTCCATGATCTACGGCGCAACGGGCCACCTGGACCTGACCGAAGTGTCCAACGTCATCGCCGCCGGCAAGGCCGAGAAGATGGCGCTGGTGTTCGGCATCGTGTTCCTGGTGTCGGGCCTCGCGTTCAAGCTGGGCGCCGTGCCGTTCCACATGTGGGTGCCGGACGTCTACCAAGGCTCGCCGACCGCCGTCACGCTGATCCTGGGCGGCGCGCCCAAGCTGGCCGCCTTTGCGATCACGCTGCGCCTGCTGGTCGACGGCCTGCACGGCCTGGCCGCCGACTGGCAGCCGATGCTGATGATCCTGGCCGTGCTGTCGCTGGCCATCGGCAACCTGACCGCCATCGCGCAGACCAACTTCAAGCGCATGCTGGCTTACTCGACCATCTCGCACATGGGCTTCGTGCTCCTGGGGCTGATGTCGGGTTCGGTGGCGGGCAAGCCGGAACTGTCGTCGGCCGCCTACGGCGCCTCGCTCTTCTACATGCTGACCTACGTGCTGACCACGCTTGCCAGCTTCGGCATCGTGCTGCTGCTGTCGCGCCAGGGCTTCGAGTGCGAACACATCGACGACCTGAAGGGCCTGAACCGCCGCAGCCCGTGGCATGCCGCCATCGTGCTGCTGCTGATGTTCTCGCTGGCCGGCATTCCGCCGCTGGTGGGCTTCTACGCCAAGCTGGCCGTGCTGCAGGCGCTGATCTCCGCGGGTCACGTCACGCTGGCCGTGGTGGCGGTGCTGTTCTCGCTGATCGGCGCGTTCTACTACCTCCGTGTGGTCAAGGTCGTCTACTTCGACGAGCCGGCGGCCGACGCTGCCCCGATGGTGGCCACGGCCGGTCAACGCGGCGTGCTGTCGATCAACGGCGCGCTGATCCTGGTGCTGGGTCTGTTGCCCGGTGGCTTGATGGCGCTGTGCGTGCAGGCCATCCGCTCGTCGCTGAGCCTCTAAGGACGGATAGCGGCCATGAACCAGACACTGGCGGTATGGCTGTTGATCGCGCTGGCGCTCGTCAGCGCGAATCTTCCTTTCCTGTCCGAGCGCGTTTTTGCCGTGCTGCCCTGGAAACAGGGCGGGGCGGCGGCGGTCAAGCCGTTCTGGATGCGCCTGATCGAAGTGCTGGTGTTCTACGCCATCGTCGGCGCGCTGGGTTTCGCGTTCGAGTCCACGCTGGGCAACCGCTTTGCCCAGACTTGGGAGTTCTACGCGATCACGCTCAGCCTGTTTCTGGTGCTGGCGTATCCTGGGTTTGTGTACCGGTATCTGTTCAAGCGGCATCCGCGTCTGCGGACTTGAAGACGCAGCGGCCCGCCCGCGTATCGATGCACCAAAGACGCCCCCGAACGGGGCGTTTTTTTATGCCGGCAGCAATACCGGCATCGGCCTTGCACGGCAAGAAAATCGCATGCAATCCGGCCCCTTTTTGACGTCTGATCCGTCCTGTGTTTTGCGCAAGATCAAAGCTGTTGTTTTTTTATCCTTTTGATTTGCAAGGACCTTTTGTTCAGGTTTCATTCAGCGCCGCCGTTCAGAATCGCAAACGACAAAAAAACAAGAATCGTTGTTGTTTACATTCTGGAGAAGTCGGTTTGAAGCCCCAAGATTCGTATTCGCTGAATACGCTCGCCACCTCGCTGGCCGCCGCCATTGCAGCGCCCGCGTTGTTCGTCAGCCCCTATGCAGCAGCCCAGTCCGCCGACGCCGGCGTGACGCAGTTGTCGCCCGTCCGCATCGAGGGCGAAAGCTCGTCGTACCAGACCTCGACCGCGCAGTCGCCCAAGATGACGGCGCCCTTGCTGGACACCCCGCGCACGGTGCAGGTCGTACCGCAGCAGGTGATCCAGGACCAGGCTGCGTCCACGCTGCAGGACGTGCTGCGCAACTCGCCAGGCATCACGTTCGGCGCCGGTGAAGGCGGCCGCCCGGGCGGCGACCTGCCGATCATCCGCGGCCAGAATTCCGCCGGCAGCATCTTCCTGGACGGCATTCGCGACAGCAGCACCCAGGTGCGCGATACGTTCAACCTGGAGCAGGTCGAGATCATCAAGGGTCCGGATTCGGTGTATTCCGGACGGGGCGGCGCGGGCGGCAGCATCAACATGGTCAGCAAGGCGCCGAAGGCCACGGACTTCACCGAAGCCACTGCGCAGATCGGGACGGACAACAACTACCGCGCCACCATCGACAGCAACTGGCGCCTGGGCGAGAAGGCGGCGTTCCGCCTGAACGTGATGGGCAACAAGGGCGACACGCCGGGCCGGGATGACGCCGTGGACTTCGAGCGCTGGGGCGTTGCGCCGTCGCTGATGCTGGGCGTGGGCACGCCGACGCGCATTACGCTGAGCTACTACCACTACCAAGACGACAGCATGCCCGACTACTCCATTCCGTATGACCCGAAGTCGGGCCAGCCGGTGACGGAGACGATGGGGGTGAGCCGCAAGTCGTTCTACGGCCTGACTGGCCGCGACTTCATGAAGACGCGCGATGACGTCGCCACGGTGGACTTCCAGCACGACTTCTCCGACAAGCTGCAACTGCGCAACGTGACGCGCTATGGCCGCGGCACAACCGATTTCGCGGCGACCAATCCCGACGACAGCAAGGGCAACATCCCGAATGGGCTGGTGTACCGCGCGCTCAAGTCGGGCTACCACGTCACCAAGACGTTCGCCAACCAGACCGACCTGACCGGCGAATTCGAGACCGGCAGCCTGAAGCATTTTTTCGACCTGGGCTTCGAGTACAGCAATACCAAGCAGGACAAGGACAGCTACACGCAGACGATCGCCCGTGGTCCGATGAACTGCAAGGTGAGCGCCACCGACCTGTCGAACCCGGCGCTGTGCACGTCGTTGTGGGATCCGAATCCCCACGACGACTACACCGGCAGGCTGACCCGCAACGACAATCCGGCCGTCTACAACACGGACACGCTGGCGCTCTACGGCTTTGACACCATCAAGTTCAACGAGCAGTGGCAGGCCAGCCTGGGCGCGCGCTGGGACAACTACCGCACCAGCGGCAGCAACATCGCGCGCGGCCGCAGCGATCCGGCCAGCACCCCCGCGTTCTACAGCACGAGCCGCGAGGACAACCTCTTCAACTATCAGGTCGGCCTGGCGTACAAGCCGGTGCCCAACGGCACCATTTACGCCACGTATGGCACCTCGTCGACGCCTTCCGCCATTGCCGGCGGCGCGATCAGCGATGCGACGTCGCTGTCGACGTCCTCGCTGGAGCCGGAAAAGAGCCGCACGGTGGAACTGGGCACGAAGTGGCAGGTGTTTGACGACAAGCTGACGCTGTCCGCAGCGGCGTTCCAGGACATCCGAAAGAACACCAGCGTGGCCGTGTCGGCAACCGAGGTGGCGCAGGTGGGCGAAGCCAAGGTGCGCGGCATCGAACTCGGATTCTCGGGCGCCATCACGCCGAAGTGGAACGTGTTCGGCGGCTACACCTTCATGGACAGCGAAATGACCAAGGGCGCGTACAACAGCGGCGCCGTCGGCCAGGATCTGCCCAACACGCCGCGCAATGCCTTCAGCCTGTGGACGACCTACAAGGTGCTGCCCAAGCTGACGATCGGCGGCGGCGCGTATTACGTCGACAAGGTGTACGGGAATTCGGACGCCACGAAAAACGCCGACGGCTCGCCCAAGGCACGCTGGGTGCCGTCGTATTGGCGCTTTGACGCGATGGCCGGCTACGAATTCAACGAGCACTTCTCGGCGCAGTTGAACGTATTGAACATCTTCGACGAGACGTACTACACCAAGGCCTATGCCGCGCACTACGCGGCGCTGGGCACGGGCCGGGCGGCGCTGCTGTCCCTGCGCGTACGGTACTGATCAAGGGGCGCCGCGTCAGCGGCGCCGACTTGCATGAAAAAAGCCACCTCGTTTGTCGAGGTGGCTTTTGCTTTTGAAAGGGGGGCTGGCGTCCGCTGCTGCACGGTGTCTGACACCCGTTGAGACATTGCTGCAAGCTGATGGTCATCTCCCTAGGGTGTCAGACACCTTGTCGAAGGTGGGCGTCCGCTGCTGCCCGGTGTCTGACACCCGTTGAGGCATTGCTGCAAGCTGATGGTCATCTCCCTAGGGTGTCAGACACCTTGTCGAAAGGGGTGGGCGGCCGCTGCTGCACGGTGTCTGACACCCGTTGAGGCATTGCTGCAAGCTGATGGTCATCTCCCTAAGGTGTCAGACACCTTGTCGAAAGGGGTGGGCGTCCGCTGCTGCACGGTGTCTGACACCCGTTGAGACATTGCTGCAAGGTGACGGTCATCTCCCGAGGGTGTCAGACACCTTGTCGAAGGTGGGCGTCCGCTGCTGCACGGTGTCTGACACCCGTTGAGACATTGCTGCAAGCTGACGGTTATCTCCCTAGGGTGTCAGACACCTTGTCGCGGGATCAGCTTTCGAACCAGTTCAGCACGCCGTCCAGCCCCGAGACATTCAGCGCGTAGCGCGTCTGCTGACGCACCAGCGGCTTGGCGTGGTAAGCCACCGGGAAGCCGGCGTTGGCCAGCATCTTCAGGTCGTTGGCGCCGTCGCCCATGGCGATGATCTGGTCTGTCGAGGCGCCGTGCGTGCGTGCGAATTCCCGCAGGTGCGTGGCCTTGGCGTCGGCGTCCAGGATGTCGCCCAGCACGCGGCCGGTGAGCACGCCGTTTTCGATTTCAAGGGTGTTGGCGTGGGCGCTGTCCAGGTTCAGGCGGGCGCGCAGGCGTTCGGTGAAGAACGTGAAGCCGCCCGACACCAGCAGCACCTTGATGCCGGCGGCCTGGGCCGTGGTGATCAGGCGCTCGGCGCCGGGATTCAGACGCAGCTTTTCCTCGTAGACCTGGTCCAGCGCACCCGCCGGCGCGCCCTTGAGCAGCGCCACCCGGCGGCGCAGGCTTTCCGCGAAATCCTTGATCTCGCCGCGCATGGCGGCTTCGGTGATTTCCGACACCTTGTCCTTCACGCCGACCACGCCCGCGATCTCGTCGATGCACTCGATGTTGATCAGGGTCGAGTCCATGTCCATGGCCAGGATCTTGCAGTTGGCCAGCTTCAGGCCGGCGGGCACGAAGGCGGCGTCGACGCCGCGCGCGTCGGCCCAGGCGCACACCACGGCGCGCGTCTCGTCGTCATGCTGCACGTCGAGCAGGCGGGCCGCGGTGTTGCTGATGCGCGCCACGCCCTGGGCCTGGGCCAGGGCGGCGAGCTGCTCGGCATGTTCGATGGCGAGGCCGGGGGATTGGACGACGAGATTGTGGGTAGTCATGGCGGATGGATAAAGGTGTCGGGAATTACTTGAGGGCGCGCAGGACGGCGCGCACGGCGTCGGCGCGGGCCGGAACTTGTGGCGCCTTGATTTCAACGCGCAACTTGTCCTGCCCAGCCAGCTTGATGTGGCGCTGCCGCTGCACGAGCTCGATGATGCGGGCCGGATCGACCGAGGTCTTGGGACCAAACTGGATCAGCGCCTGGGTTTCGCTGGCATCGATCTTGACGATGCCCAGCGGCTGGGCCGCCAGGCGCAGGCGGTGCGTGGCCAGCAGCGTCTGCGCCGCTTCAGGCAGCTTGCCGAAGCGGTCGATCAGCTCTTCCTGGATGCGGATCAGGTCGTCTTCGTCGGCCGCGTGCGCCAGCCGCTTGTAGATGGCCAGCCGCGCGTGCACATCGGCGCAATAGTCCGACGGCAGCAGCGCCGGGGCGTGCAGGTTGACTTCGCACGCGAGGTTGAAGGGCGCGTCCAGGTCGGGCTCTTCGCCCGCGCGCAGGGCGCGCACGGCCTCGTTGAGCATCTCGTTGTACATCGAGAAGCCGACTTCCTGGATGTTGCCCGACTGCGAATCGCCCAGGACTTCGCCGGTGCCGCGGATTTCGAGGTCGTGCATGGCCAGGTAGAAGCCGGAGCCCAGCTCTTCCATGGCCTGAATGGCTTCCAGCCGCTTCTTGGCGTTGCTGGTGATCGCGTCCTCGCCCGGCGTCAGCAGGTAAGCATAGGCCTGATGGTGAGAGCGCCCGACGCGGCCGCGCAGTTGGTGAAGCTGCGCGAGTCCGAAGCGGTCCGCGCGGTGGATCACGATGGTGTTGGCGCTGGGCACGTCGATGCCGGTTTCGATGATGGTGGTGCACAGCAGCACGTTGTAGCGCTGCTGATAGAAGCCCTTCATCACCTGTTCGAGCTCGCGCTCGGGCATCTGGCCGTGCGCAACGGCGATCCGGGCCTCGGGCACCAGTTCTTCGAGGCGCGCGCGCCGGTTGTGGATGGTTTCGACTTCGTTGTGCAGGAAGTAGCACTGGCCGCCACGCTTGAGCTCGCGCAGCAGGGCTTCGCGCAGCGTGCTGCCGTCCTCGCGCCGCACGAAGGTCTTGATGGCCAGGCGTTTTTGCGGCGCCGTCGCAATGACGGAAAAGTCGCGGATGCCCTCCAGCGACATGCCGAGCGTGCGCGGGATCGGCGTGGCGGTCAGCGTCAGCACGTCGACCTCGGCACGCAGCGACTTGAGCGCTTCCTTCTGGCGCACGCCGAAACGGTGTTCCTCGTCGATGATGACCAGGCCCAGGCGCTTGAACTTCACGTCCTTCGACAGGATCTTGTGCGTGCCGATGACGATGTCGACGCGGCCATCGTTGATGCCTTCAATGGCGCTGGAGACTTCCTTGGCCGAGCGGAAGCGAGAGAGTTCCACGACGCGCACGGGCCAGTCGGCAAAGCGGTCGGAGAAGGTCTGCGCATGCTGCTCGGCGAGCAGGGTGGTGGGGCACAACAGCGCCACCTGCTTGCCGTTGGCGACGGCCAGGAAGGCGGCGCGCAGGGCGACTTCGGTCTTGCCGAAACCGACGTCGCCGCACACCAGGCGGTCCATCGGCCGGCCGGAGGTCATGTCGCTGATCACGGCCTGGATGGCGGCGGCCTGGTCGGCCGTCTCTTCGAAGCCAAAGCCCTCGGCAAACGCCTCGTAGTCGTTCAGCGGCAGGTTGAACGCAAAACCTTCGCGCGCGGCGCGCTGCGCGTACAGCGCCAGCAATTCGGCGGCGGTGTCGCGGACCTGCTTGGCGGCCTTGCGGCGGGCCTTGTCCCATTGGCCCGAGCCCAGTTGGTGCAACGGCGCGGCCTCGGGGTCGGCGCCGCTGTAGCGCGCGATCACGTGCAGTTGCGACACGGGCACGTACAGCGTGCTGCCGTTGGCGTACTCAAGATGGAGGAATTCCATCTCGCCTTCGCCCATGTCCATGTTGACCAGGCCGTGGTAGCGCCCGATGCCGTGCTGGGCGTGGACGACGGGGTCGCCCTCGCGCAGCTCGGACAGGTCGCGCACCATGGCTTCGACGTTGCTCGCGCGTTCCTGGTCGCGCTTGCCGCGGCGGCCGGTGGTTGCCAATCCGGGGTAGAGGTCGTTCTCGGTCAGGAAGGCGAGGTTTGCTTCGGGCAGTTCAAACCCGATGCCCACCGGCGAGGCGACGATGCCGAAATGCGCGTCCGAGGCCAGAAAGGCCTCGATGGTATCGGGCTGCGCATCGGGCGTGACGCCGAACTCGTTCAGCATTTGCACCAGGGTTTCGCGCCGGCCGGCCGAATCGGCGCACAGCAGCACGCGGGTGTGCCGCTTCTGCACCAGCGTGCGCAGCTTGGCGATGGGGTCTTCGGCGCGGCGCGCCACGCTGACATCGGGCGCGGCCCGGAAGTCCGGGTGCGGCTGGCCCGTGGTCAGCGACAGGCGGCGGAACGCCTTCAGCCGGCCATACAGCGATTCATTGTCCAGGAACAGGGCGGACGGCGGCAGCACGGGGCGTTCGCGGTCGCTTTTCAGGAAGCCGTAGCGGCTGGTCGTGTCCTGGTTGAAGCGCTGGATCGCGTCGTCGATGTCGCCCACCGTGACCATGACCGTGCCTTCGGTCACGTAATCGAACAGCGTGGCGGTTTCTTCGAAGAACAGCGGCAGGTAGTACTCGACGCCGGCAAACGGGATGCCGTTGCCGATGTCTTTATAGGGCAGGGCGCGGGAAGGATCGCCTTCGAAGATCTCGCGAAAGCGCGCCCGGAACCGGTTGCGCGAGTCTTCGTCCATCGGGAACTCGCGGCCCGGCAGCAGCTGCACCTCGCGCACGGGGTAAAGGCTGCGCTGGGTGTCGACGTCGAAACTGCGGATCGTCTCGATCTCGTCGTCGAACAGGTCCAACCGGTACGGCACCACTGAGCCCATCGGGAACAGATCGATCAGGCCGCCGCGCAGGCAGAATTCGCCCGGCGAGGTCACCTGCGTAACGTGGTTGTAATTGGCCAGCGTCAGCTGCGCGCGCAGCGCCGCTTCGTTCAGCCTGTCCTTCTGCTTGAACGAGAACGTGTAGGCAGCCAGGAACGAGGGCGGCGCCAGGCGGTACAGCGCCGTGGTGATGGGCACGGTCAGCACGTCCACCGTCTTCGTCATCAGCGAGTGAAGCGTGTGCAGGCGCTCGGAGATCAGATCCTGGTGCGGCGAGAACGCGTCGTAGGGCAGCGTTTCCCAGTCGGGCAGTTGCCGCACGCGCAGGCCGGGCGCAAACAGCTGGATTTCCTCGGCCAGCCGCTGCGCTTCGAGGGGCTCGGCGGTCAGGATGACCAGCGGCACGCCGGCTTGGCGCGCCAGATCCGCCAGCAGCCAGGCGTCGCCGGAGCCCGGCGGCCGGGGCTGGGCGTAGCGCGTGCCGGGCTTCAGCGCGGACAGGGTGGGGACCGTGGCGGGGACGGGCGGTGCGGCCGTGGCGAAGGAGGAAGGGGCGGGCATCAGGCTGGAAGCGGACATCAAGCGAACGATTATAAAATCTCCGCACCATGTCTGACTCAATCATCGCAATCGTGCCCGCCGCCGGCGTCGGCGCCCGCGCCAGCCGGCCCGGGCACGAAGCCGTTCCGAAGCAATACCGTCCATTGGCCGGACAGCCCATGCTGCGCCACGCGGTATGCGCGTTGCTGGCCGACGCACGCGTGTCGCAGGTGCGCGTGGCGGTCACGCCGGGCGACGGCTGGGTCGACGCCGCGCTTGCCGGCTTGCCGCGCACCGTCTGGCGTGCCTGCGGTGGCGCGACGCGCGCCGATACGGTCGCGGGTGCGCTGGCCGACAGCGGGGTCGAAGACGATACCTGGGTGCTGGTGCACGACGCGGCTCGCCCGGGTTTGCCCGCCGCGGCGTTGGGACGGCTGATCGACGCGTGCCTGGCCGACCCGGTGGGCGGGCTGCTGGCCCTGCCGGTGGCCGACACGGTCAAGGGCGGCCATGAGCGCGTGGAGCGAACGCTGGATCGCAACGGCCTGTGGCTGGCGCAGACGCCGCAGATGTTCCGTGCGGGCGTGCTGCGCGATGCGCTGACCGCGGCCTCGGTAAACGGCGTTACCGTCACCGACGAGGCCTCGGCCATCGAGGCCGCCGGCTATGCGCCGCTGCTGGTCGCGGGCGCGATGCGCAACTTCAAGGTGACGTGGCCGGACGATTTTGAACTGATGGAAAAATGGCTATGAGCATTCCTTTTCGCGTGGGGCAGGGCTTTGACGTGCACGCGCTGGTCGAAGGCCGGCCGCTGATCATCGGCGGGGTCACGATCCCCCATACGCATGGCCTGCTGGGCCATTCGGATGCCGACGTGCTGCTGCACGCGATCACCGACGCGCTGCTGGGCGCCGCGGGCCTGGGCGACATTGGCCGGCACTTTCCGGATACCGATCCGGCGTTCAAAGGCGCCGACAGCCGTGTGCTGCTGCGCGAGGCCATGGCGCGCGTGAGCAAGGCGGGCTGGAAGCCGGTCAATATCGACGCCACGCTGCATGCCCAGGCGCCCAAGATCGGCCCGCACGCCCCTGCCATGGTGAAGAACATCGCCGCAGATACCGGCCTGGCCGAGTCCGAGGTCAACATCAAGGCCAAGACCAACGAAGGCCTGGGCTACTTGGGCCGCAAGGAAGGCATCGCGGCCACGGTCGTCACCTTGCTTGCGCGCGCGGACAGCTGACGCGCCATGCCCATCGTGGCGTTCGCGCCACGCCCTCCCTTCGAATAGACAGCCGCCCGTGCCGCCAGGCCGGGCGGCTTTTACGTTGGAATACATCTTTAACAAATAAATAAGCGGATCGCTTTGTTCTGACTTACGCTGCGCGACTTGAAATCTGACTAATCAGGGACACTCAGATGCGACTACGTGGCGCGGGGCTACTTTTTGTGCTGGCCGCTTTTGCTACCTCCGCCCACGCGGCCTATGAAAAGCAGCTGGGTCCGTTGGCCGGCACGGTCAAGCAGCAGCTTTTGCAGGGCTGGCACGTCGGCGAGCAGGACGGCTGGTTCACGCTGCGCAACAGCGACGTGCCGGGCGGCGAGCAGACGTTCTACGTCAACCCGGGTCCCGCCCCGGAGAACGGCCGCATCACCGATGTCAACGTGATGGTCACCTCGAAGAGTCCCAAGGCGTCGATCGGCATCGCGCTGAACAACACGGCGCGCAAGGGCCTGTGCCTGCTGGAGATCCGCGCGGACCGCAACATCCTGCTGTTCTGTCTGGAAGGCCAGAAGCGCCGCGACATCGCGTCGGTTCCCAACGTCGCCAAGCTGGACGGCACCGACCGCATCCGCGTGGTGGAAGTGCCGGGCGCCGCGCGCTTCCTGGTCAATGGCCAGAAGATTGGCGATATCGAGGATGAGGCCGCACTGGGCAGCGAAATCGGCATCATGGCCTATGACGAAGGCACGTTCGGGATCGCCGATTTCATGATCATCTCGGACGTGGCCGGCAAGCCGGTCGGGGTCGGAGCGCAAGGGGCCACCGGACAGGGCAGCGCCGGACAGGGCAGCGCCGGGGCAGGCGCGCCCCGCGTGCCGTCGGCCGCGTCGCCGCCCGCCCAGTCCCCCGCCGACAACACGCCCGCGCTGGCCGGCGCCGGTCCGTATCCCCGCTTTGGCGGCGACACCCTGCGCATCGTCGCGGTCTACATCGGCATCATGCGCAGTATTTTCCTGCACGAGTTCGGGCACGCCCTGATCGGCGAGCTGGAACTGCCGTCCACGGGCGCGGAAGAAGACGCGGTCGACATGTATTCGGCCTTGCGGATCGTCGAGCCCACCATCTACCCGTCCGACAATGAGGACGTCAACGTCATGGCCCGCGAGGCCGCCACGTATGCGGCCCTGCAGTGGTATTACAGCGGCATGCTGGCGGAGAAAAGGGGGGCGTCGACAAATTCGGCCTGGCAGGACGAGCACACAGGCGACTTGAAGCGCTTCCGCAACATGCTCTGCATCATGTATGGCGGTAATCCGGCCGTCTTCGAAACCGTGGTCAAGCACGTCGGGTTCGAGGACCGGACCAAGTCACGTTGCACCGACGAATTCAACAAGCAGAACCGTGCCTGGCGCCACCTGTTGGCACCCCACACCCGCGTGGGCACCTGGACGCCAGACGGCCAGCAACCGGCCAACGCGCCCGGCGCGCCGGTCAACGTGGTGCTCGAACCCTCCAAGCGCAAGATCGGCAACCTGTTCGCGACGGCCCTTTCCAACGCCGTCACAAACAGCGTCAAGGACCTGGGCAAGACCTACGTCCTGCCGCGGCCGATCAATGTGACGTTCAAGGATTGCGGCCAGTTGAACGCCTGGTACAACCCGCGTGAGGGGTCGATCACGATGTGCTACGAGCTGATCGAGAACATCGCGGTGATGATCTCCGACATCGAAATGGGCACGGTCGGTGGCGAGGTCGTTGCCAACAAGGGGGGCGGTGCGCAGACAGCGCCGCGGCAAGCCCCCTCGGCGGGGCAGGGCATGCCCGCGTTGCCCGCCGGCGCCTTCGACGAACTGAAGGACTTCGGCGTGCCGCCGACCAGCCTGCTGTTCTCGTCGCCTTACCGGGGCCCGACGCCCGTCAAGCACACGCGCGCCGACGTCATCACGACGGGCGACCTGGTCAAGCTGATCAATAACGAGAAGAACATCCTGATCATCGACACCAGCGCGGGGCGGGATACGCTGCCTATCGCCTACCCGCTGCCCGATGCCGGGTCGGACGGCAGCGTCGCGGACCACCTGCAAGGCGCGCTGGACGACTGGCTGAAGAAGAAGACCGGCGGGCAGCGCAACGCGCCCATCGTGTTCATGGGCGCGGGCATGAATGACCGCTCGGCCTACAACGGCGCGTTGCGCGCGGGGTCGCTCGGCTGGCGCGCCTATTGGTATCGCGGCGGCATGGAGGCCTGGACCGCCAACGGCCTGCCTACCGCGCCGGTGAAACCCGCCGCCGGAAAATAGCCCGGCGTTCTACTTGCTCGCAATGGCGCCGCGCCACCGGCAAAAGAAAAAGCCCCCCTGCGTGATGGAGGCGGGGGTTTTTACGGGCGGCGAGGGCTGCTTACTTGCCCTGGGCGGCCAGCGCCAGCGCGGCGGCGTTGACGACGGCGGCGATACGGCCGGCATCGCGCAGCTGTTCGGTCGACAGGCCGTCGTTCTTCAGGTTCTCGTAGTGCGAGGCCACGCAGAAGTGGCACTTGCCGATGATGGACGCCACCAGCGCGAACAGCTCGAAGCGCTTCTTGTCCACGCCGCCGTGGGTGGCGTAGGCATTCATGCGCAACTGGGCCGGCAGGCTCTTCAACTGGGCGTCGCCGGTCATCTCCACGTAGGGATACCAGGTGTTGTTCATGCCCATGAGGGCGGAGGCGGTCAGCGCGGCGTTCGCGTCGCCTTCCGACAGGCCGCTCTTGAAGGCTTCAACCAGCACCGGGCTGCGCGCGGCATAGGCGGCGGACAGGGCGGCGCCGACGGCGTCTTCGGGAGCCAGCGTCGAGCGGGCGATCACGGCGTCCAGATTCAGGCGGATGTCCTTGGCCCAATCCGGGAGCTGTTCCTTAATGGTCGTAAGAAATTCCATAGTTTTTACCTATAATCTAGCGCAGTTAAAGCCCGGCGCGGGCCCCTGCAGGGCAGGGTCCGGACCGGGCTGGAAATTACAGCGTGGCGCCGCCAACCGTACGGTTGCACGGGCACAGTTCGTCGGTTTGCAGACCGTCGAGCAGACGCAGAACTTCTTCGGGGTTACGGCCCACGTTCAGGTTGTTCACCGAAACGTGCTGAATCGTGTTGTCCGGGTCAACGATGAAGGTGGCGCGCAGGGCAACGCCAGCACCCTTTTCACGCACGCCCAACTGGTCGATCAGGGCGCCGGTGGTGTCGCCGAATTGGTAGTGACCCAGCTTGTTCAGGTCCGGGTGCTCACGGCGCCAGGCCAGCTTGACGAATTCGTTGTCGGTCGAACCGCCCAGCAGGACGGCGTCGCGGTCTTCGAAATCCTTGGCCAGCTTGTTGAAGCCGACGATTTCGGTCGGGCAAACAAACGTGAAGTCTTTCGGGTAGAAGTAGATCACCTTCCACTTGCCGGGGAACGAGCTTTCGGTGATGTCTTCGAACGCGGACACGCCGTTTTCTTCGTGCTGGTTGAAGCCGGGCTTGACGCCGGTGACCTTGAAGGGTTCGAGTTTGTCGCCAACAGTTTTCATGTTTACTCCCGTAGTTGTTGGGTGGAGATGAGGCATCGCCCCAAAACCATAAATTCTACGCTATGGATTATCGTTGTCTAATTGATAATTCCTAAACTTGGCTTTGGGCAGCTCTATCCGCGCGGTCAGTCCGCCGCCCTCCCGGGGCAGCATTCGAAGCGACCCCCCGACGTGCTTAAGCAGGCGTTCGACGATGGCCAGACCCAGTCCCGCGCCACTGACGCCGGTGCGCGCGGCCTCGCCGCGGGAGAACGGGCGAAGCAGGCGGTCCACGTCCTCGGGCGCGATGCCGGGGCCGCGATCGGACACCTCGATGACGATCATGCTGCCTTCGGCCTGCAATGTCATGTTCAGGTGCGCCATGCCGTCGTCGGGCGAGCGGCCGTAGCGGCGCGCGTTCTCGATCAGGTTGCTGACGATGCGCTTCAGGTCCAGGGCGGTGATGCGGGCGCGCAGGCCGGGTTCCAGCGAGGCGTCCAACTCGCCGCCCAGCGAGGCGGTGTGGCTGCGTTCGCGTTCGTACAGTTCGGCCAGCACGGCGGAAATGTCGGTGGCCAACTGCGGCAGGGTGCCCGCGGGACGGGCGTACTCCATGAGCTGCCCGATGCTGTGGTCGATCTGGCCCAGGTCTTCGTCGATGGCCTGCCGCGCGTCTTCGGACACGCCGCTGAGCTCGATTTCGAGCCGCATGCGCGCAAGAGGCGTGCGCAGGTCGTGTGAGATGCCCGCCAGCATGAGCTCGCGGTCGGCCTCGGCCTGGCGCAAGTCCTTGGCCATGCGGTTGAACGACGCATTCAGGTCGCGGATTTCCAGCGGGCCCTGTTCGGGCAGGGCCGCGGGCGTTTCGCCGCGCGACAGCACCTGGGCGGCTCGCGCCAACCTGGATAGCGGCCGGTTCACGAAGCCCACGCTGACCGCGGCGCCCACCAGAGACAGCAGTAGCGCCGTGGCGCCCCAGCCCAGCCACTCGATCCCGCCTGTGAGGCCTATCTGTTCACGCTCGAACACCAGCCAGTACAGGTCTTTTTCGATCTGGAAGCTGACCCAGAAGCCGGGCACCTGGTTCACGCCCCAGGCGATCTGCGTTTCCGGGCCGAAGCGCGTGCGGATGTGCTGCGCCACACGCTGCCAGTAGTCGTCGTCGGGAAGGGCTTCGGCGAAGTCGGTGACTTCGCGCGGATAGACCTGGATACCTTCGTTGGTGGCCAGGTCGAGAAGGAGCTTGCTGCGCTCGCCGTTATGCGAATAGATCAGCGCGGTGCGCGTGATATTGACGGCCGTGATCACCCGCTGCGCCATTTGATTGGCGCGCGGTCCCAGCTCCATGCTGAAAAATACTTGAAGCCACGCGCCCAGGCTGACCAGCATCAGCGCGGCGAGCAAAAGGAACGTGCGGCCGAACAAGCCGAGCCGCAAACGGGATGTCAGGTTCCTGAATGTTCTGCGCAAGCGCGGCACGACGCTGCGCTCCTGCACCGGGCGGGCCAGCCGATCAGCTACCACCGTCCGGCACGAACACGTATCCTAGACCCCAAACGGTCTGGATGAATACGGGCTTGGACGGGTTCGGCTCGATCAGTTTGCGCAGACGCGAGATCTGGACGTCGAGGCTGCGATCGAAGGCTTCGTATTCGCGGCCGCGGGCCAGTTCCATGAGCTTGTCGCGCGACAGGGGAATCTTCGGATGGCGCGCAAAGACCTTGAGCACCGAGAATTCACCCGTAGTGATGGGCACCTGTTCGCCGTTGCGCGTGAGCGTGCGGGTGGACAGATTCAGCACGTAGGGGCCGAAGGCGATGGATTCGTTTTCCTGGCTGGGGGCGCCGGGGTGTTCCTCGGTGCCGCGGCGGCGCAGAATCGCATTGATGCGCGCCAGCAGTTCGCGAGGATTGAACGGCTTGGACAGGTAGTCGTCCGCGCCCATCTCAAGGCCGACGATGCGGTCGATTTCTTCCGCCTTGGCCGTGAGCATGATGATGGGGGTGTTGTCGTGGCCACCGCGCAGCCGGCGGCAGATGGACAGACCATCCTCGCCGGGCAGCATCAGGTCCAGCACGAGCAGGTCAAAATGCTCTCGTTGCCAGAGTTTGCCCATCTCTTTGGCGTCTTCGGCGACGAAAACGTTGAATCCCTGTTCGGACAAGTACCGGCGCAACAGATCGCGCAAGCGCGGATCGTCGTCAACGACGAGGATTTTTCGGGTGGGGGTGGTGTTTTGCGTGTTCATGGCCGGAAATGTAACAGTGACAAGAACCCGGGGCTAGAGGGCGTTCACAAGATATTACACATTGCGAACCCTGGTTGAAATCCCCCTTACACCCGGGGGTAACAGCGGCTTATTTCGTACAATCTGCATCTATGGAACTAAACCTGCTGGCACTGGAAACTTCGTCGTCACGTTGTGGCGTGGCCCTTTTGCGGGCGGTCGACGGCCGTCTGGAGATCAGCGTCCGCGAACACGAAGGATCACAGGAACACGCCGAGCGCCTACTGCCTATGGCCGATGCGCTGCTTGCCGAGGCCGGCATCGCGCCGTCCGGCTTGCATGCCGTGGCGTTCGGGCAGGGGCCCGGCGGCTTTACTGGCCTGCGCGTGGCCTGCGGGGTCGCCCAGGGCATGGCCCTGGGGCTGGGCATCCCGGTGTTGCCCATTGTTTCGCACCAGGCCGTGGCCGCCGACGTCGAGAGCACGCCCGGCGACGCGATCGTCGTGGCCCTGGACGCCCGCATGAACGAGGTATATCTGGCAGTCTACCGCCGCCGCGACGCGGCGGGCGATGAATCTGTCTGGGAAACGCTTCAGGCCCCCATGCTGATTGCCGCCGCCGAGGTCGTGCCCTGGACGGCGCACCATCTGCCGAACTGGTCGGCCCGGACTGGCCAGCCTCTGACGCCGCTGCTGGCCGGGGATGCCTGGGAGGCCTATGCCACCGACATGGCCGTGCCCGCCGAATGGCGCCGGGCCGTCGATGCCCAGCGGCCGCAGGCCGCCAGCGTGGCGCGGCTTGCCCGCCAGGGTTGGTTGCGGGGCGAAACGCTCGCGCCGGAGCTGGCCGCGCCGCTTTATGTGCGCGACAAGGTGGCGTTCACCACCGCCGAGCGCCTGCGTGGCGAGGGCGGCAATCCCAAGGCGCAGCCCTCGCTTGCCGCGCCGGTCCCGCAGCCCATGACGGATGCCGATCTGGACGACGTCGTGGCCCTGGAGGCCCAAGTGCAGGCCTTCCCATGGACCCGCGGAAACTTCACGGACGCGCTGGCGTCGGGCTATGGCGCCTGGACCTTGCGGCGCGAGGGCAAGCTGGCGGGCTTTTGCATCCTGATGTTTGCGCCGGACGTGGCGCATCTGCTGGTGATTGCGGTGGCCCAGGACCTGCATCGCCAGGGGTTGGGCGGCGTGATGCTCGACTGGTGCGAGCAGCAGGCGCGCGAACGCGGGCTCGAAGGCCTGCTGCTGGAAGTGCGGCCGTCCAACATGTCCGCCATCAGTTTCTACAAGGGACACGGCTACCTGCAGATCGGCATCCGCCGTGCCTATTACCCTGCCCAGAAGGGCGGCCGCGAGGACGCCATCGTCATGCAGAAGCGCTTCGGCGAACCCCACGGAGCACCGGCATGAGCCCGATGGATGCCGCGCCGCGCCAGGCGCCGCCCCGCATCAACCCGTTGCAGCGTATCTGGCTGCGCGAGCTTGGCATGGAGCGGCTGTGGCTGCGCACGCCGGCCGCGGCGCTGGCCGCCGCGCCGAACGCCAAAACGGCCGCGGTGGCGCCAGCCGCCGTGTCCGATGGCGTGCCGAACGCTGCGGCGCATTCCCCTGTCGTCGCCGCGGCTCCCGTGGAAGTGCGGCGTCCCGGCCCGGCGATTGTGCCGGCGGCCGAAGCCTCCCCGGCCGCTGCACCCGCCGATACACCTGTCAGCACACCCGCCGTTGCGCCCGCCAAGCCGGCAGAGCCGGCAACGGGACGCGCATCAGCCATTCCCGCTTCGATCCTGAACCGCACCGGCCCCCCGCCGCGTCCCGCGCCGAAGGTCGAGGTCCAGGAAGCGGCGCCGCCGCCGATTCCCGTGGCCGAGGCCGTCAAGGATGCCAATCTGGAGCAGCTGGCGGCGCAGGTCGTGGCGTGCGCGGCGTGCGGCCTGTGCAAGGGACGCCGCCATGCGGTCGTCGGGCAGGGCGCCCAGCCCACCCGCTGGCTGGTGGTGGGCGAGGCCCCCGGCGAACAGGAAGACCGCCAAGGCCAGCCCTTCGTGGGCCGGTCCGGCCAATTGTTGGACGCCATGCTGGCGGCGGTGGGCATGAGCCGCGAGCGGGACGTTTTCATCACCAACGTGATTAAGTGCCGTCCCCCGGGCAACCGCAATCCCAAGCCCGAGGAAATCGCGGCCTGCAGCCCGTACCTGATGCGGCAGATTGCGTTGCTGAAACCCGAGCGCATCCTGGTGCTGGGCCGGTTCGCGGCGCAGACGCTGCTGGGCACCGACGCCACCATCGGCAACCTGCGCGGCCGCGTCCATCACCTGAAGACGGACGAAGGCGTGCAGATTCCGGTGGTCGTGAGTTACCACCCCGCCTATCTGCTGCGCAGCCCGTCCGAGAAGGCGCGCGCCTGGCAGGATCTGAAGCTGGCCGCCCGCGAACTGTAGCGGGCAGCGGGCAATAAAAAACCGGGCGTCTGCCCGGTTTTTTGTTGCTGCATCAAGCACTTGGCGCGTTTGCCTCAGTGCGTCGAATCCAACGCGCGGCCATGGCCTTCCTGGCCGATCTGGTCATGCAGGTCGGGGTTGGCCTGCATGTTGCGCTTGCTCCAGCGCATGAACACCACCATCAGCACGGCCACCACGGTGCCGAAGATGACGATGATCACGTTGATCGGCAGTTGCAGCCACAGCAGCAGCGTGTACATCGCCACCATGAGCAGGATGTTGAGTTGTTCGTTGAAGTTCTGAACGGCGATCGAATGGCCCGCCGACAGCAGCACGTGGCCGCGGTGCTGGAGCAGGGCGTTCATGGGCACTACGAAGAAACCGGCCAGGCCGCCCGTCAGCAGCAAGAGGAGATAGACGCTCCAGGGCTGGTAGACCAGCGGCATCAGCAGCACGACGAGACCCATCATGGCGCCGACCGGCAGCACGGCGAGCGCGCGGCGCAGCGGAATGCGCCCGGCCAGGATCGACCCGACCACCGTGCCCAGCGCTGCCACGCCCATCAGCATCGAGGCCTTGTCGAGCTGGTAGCCCAGATGGCTGCGGCCCCATTCGATGACGATGAGCTGCAGCGTGGCGCCGGCGCCCCAGAACAGCGTGGTGACCGCCAGGGAAATCTGGCCCAGCTTGTCCTTCCACAGCACGCAGACGTAACCCCAGAAGGTGCGGATCAGGCGCACCGGGTTCTTCTGCTGGGGCGGATAGCGCACGTGCGTGCGGGGAATCATCAGGTTGCACAGCGCCGCCAGCAGGTACACGAAGGCGATGACAAGGATGGCCGCTTCGGCCGGCGTGTGGACCAGGCTGCCAATGAAGGAGTGGCTGAGCAGGGCGGTGGATACCGACGAGGAGATCAGGAGGCCGCCCAGGACCGTGCCGAGGATGATGGAGAAGACCGTCAGGCCCTCGATCCAGCTATTGCCCTTGACCAGCATGGTCGGCGGCAGCATTTCCGTCACGATGCCGTACTTGGCGGGCGAGTAGGCGGCGGCGCCGATGCCCACCACGCCGTAGGCGGCGCAGACCAGCCAGGTCTGGTATTCGGGGGCGACGCCTATGCTGGCGTACGAAAACATCAGCAGACAGCCCGCGACCTTCAGGGCATTGGTGGAGAACATCACGCGGCCCTTGGGGTAGGAGTCCGCGATGGCGCCGACGAAGGCGGCCAGCACGACATAGGCCAGCGCGAACGACCATTTCATCATGGGCGCCAGCCAGTCAGGGCCGTGCAACTCCTGTATCAAGGCGATCGCTGCGATGAACAGCGCATTGTCCGCCAATGACGAGAAGGCCTGCGCCGCCATGACCAGATAGAAACCACGTTTCAAGAATGTCCCCGTTCTTCGGCCAGAGCCCGGCCAGTCCGCGTGAAAATTATGTGTCGTGCCAAAAAGTGTCAGGGAGTATAGCCGGAGCCTTGCGGCCAGCCATTGCGCGTTTGCCCGCGGGTTGCCCGGCCCCAACGTCTGGGTTCAGACTGCCTGCGGTATCATACGACCCATATGAGAGCCGGCCCTTCTTGGGCCGGTTTGCAATCTGTGCGGCAGGTCCGTTAACGCCTTTCGTTCAACCCACCCCGTCGTCATCGTACTGTGCGCCTTACTCAGCTCAAACTCGCCGGCTTCAAGTCCTTCGTCGATCCCACCGTCATCCCCGTGCCCAGCCAGCTGGTCGGCGTGGTGGGGCCCAATGGTTGCGGCAAATCGAACATCATTGACGCCGTGCGCTGGGTGCTGGGCGAGGCCAAGGCGTCGGAACTGCGTGGCGAGTCCATGCAGGACGTCATTTTCAACGGGTCGGGCAACCGCAAGCCGGCCGCCCGGGCCTCGGTCGAAATGGTGTTCGACAACAGCGAGGGGCGCGCTGCGGGACAATGGAGCACCTACGCCGAAATCGCGGTGCGCCGGGTCCTGACCCGCGACGGCACCAGCAGCTATTTCGTCAACAACCAGCAGGTCCGGCGTCGCGACATCCACGACATCTTCCTGGGCACCGGCCTGGGCGCCCGCGGCTACGCCATCATCGGGCAGGGCATGATCAACCGCCTGATCGAAGCCCGTCCCGAAGAACTGCGCGTCTTCCTGGAAGAAGCAGCCGGCGTGTCGCGCTACAAGGAACGCCGCCGCGAGACCGAAAACCGCCTGTCCGACACGCGCGAGAACCTGACCCGCGTCGAAGACATCCTGCGCGAACTGAACAGCCAGCTCGAAAAACTGGAAGCCCAGGCCGAAGTGGCCACGCGTTACCGCGAGCTCCAGGCCGACGGCGAGAAGAAGCAGCATTCGCTGTGGTTCCTGAAGGAAACCGGGGCGCGCGAAGAGCGCGCCAAGAAGGCCCAGGAGATGGCGCAGGCCCAGAACGAACTGGAAGCCGCCATCGCCGGGCTGCGTGCCGGCGAGGCCGCGCTGGAATCCCGGCGCCAGGCCCATTACGCCGCCAGCGACGCGGTCCATACCGCCCAGGGCGCCCTGTACGAGGCCAATGCCCAGGTCAGCCGCCTGGAAGCCGAAATCCGGCACGTGGTCGACTCCCGCAACCGCTTGCAGGCGCGCCGCGATCAACTCCAGCAGCAGATCGCGGAATGGACCAGCCAGCGCGAGCACTGCACGGAACAGATCGCCCAGGCTGAAGACGACCTGGCCGCCGCCGCGGCCCGCACCGAAGAGGCGCGCGCCACCGCTGAAGACGCGCAGGCCGGCCTGCCCTCGGTCGAGCAGCGCGTGCGCGAAGCCGCCGCCGGCCGCGACGAGATGCGCGCGGCCCTGGCCCGCGTCGAGCAGAACCTGGCGCTGGTCGCACAGACCCAGCGCGATGCCGACCGCCAGATGCAGACGCTGGAGCAGCGCCGCGAACGCCTGCAACAGGAACTGCGCGAACTGCACAGCCCCGACCCCGAGCGCCTGGAACAGCTGGCTGGCGACCGCGCCGCCGGCGAAGACCAGCTCGAGGCCGCCCAGGAAGAACTGGCCACGCTGGAAGGCCGTGTACCCGAGGCCGACGCCGAGCGCAGCCGTGCCCAGGGCGGCGCCCAGACCGAAGCCCAGAACCTGGCCCGCCTGGAAGCCCGTTTGTCCGCGCTCGTGAAGCTGCAGGAGGACGTGCAGAAGCAGGGCGCGCTGGAACCGTGGCTGGCCAAGCACGAACTGGCCGGACTGTCGCGCCTGTGGCAAAAGCTGCACGTCGAGCCGGGCTGGGAAACCGCCCTGGAATCGGCGCTGCGCGAACGCATGGCCTCGATGGAGGTGCGCAACCTGGATTGGGCGCGCGCCTTTGCCGAAGACGCGCCGCCCGCCCGGCTGGCGTTCTATCAGTTGCCCGTCGCGGCGCCCGCACCCGCGGCGCCGGCCGGCTTCACGCCGCTGGCCAGCCTGCTGCGCATCACCGATCCCGACCTGCGCACGCTGCTGAACGAATGGCTGGCCGGCGTCTATACGGCCAATGACCTGACCCAGGCCCTGGCCCTGCGGGCGACCCTGCCCGCCGGCGCCGCCTGCGTGGTCAAGGCCGGCCATCTGATCGACGCGCACAGCGTGCGTTTCTACGCGCCCGATTCCGAACAGGCCGGCCTGCTGGCCCGCCAGCAGGAAATCGAGAACCTGCAGCGCGAGATCAAGGCCCAGCAACTGATCGCCGACCAGGCGCGCGCCGCCGTGGCCCGCGCGGAAGCCGCATGGCAGCAGGTGTCCCAGGCCATCTCCCCGGCGCGCACCCGCGTGGCCGAGGTCACGCGCCGGGTGCACGACATCCAGTTGGAACACTCCCGGCTGCAGCAGCAGGCCGAACAGTCCGGCGAGCGCGCCTCGCGCCTGCGCCAGGACCTTGAAGAAATCAAGGCGCACGAGGAAGACCTGCGCGCCACCCGCGAAGAGGCCGAGGCCCGCTTCGAAACGTTGGACGAAGAACTGGCCGAGCACCAGTCCAAGTTTGCCGATGCCGAAATGGACGGCGAGACGCTGGCGGCGCAAGCCGAGGCGGCCCGCACCCGGCTGCGCGAACTGGAGCGCGCCGCCCAGGAAGCCGAATTTGCCGAGCGCGGCATCCAGGTGCGCATCACCGACCTGCAACGCAACCAGCAACTGGCCGCCGACCAGAGCCAGCGCGGCGCGGTGGAACTTGAACACCTGATGGGCGACCTGGTCGAGCTGGACGCGTCCGCGTCGCAGGCCGGCCTGCAGGACGCCCTGGAAATGCGCGCAGAGCGCGAGGAAGCGCTGTCGCGCGCCCGCCAGGAGCTCGAGAACCTGGCCGCCTTGCTGCGGGGCGCCGACGAAGACCGCCAGCAACAGGAGCAGACCCTGGAACCGCGCCGCGCGCGCATCATGGAACTGCAACTGCAGGAGCAGGCCGCGCGCCTGGCCGAAGAGCAGTTCACCGAACAGCTCAACGCACGCGAAGTCGACCGCGAGGAACTTGCCCAGTTTTTGGCCAACCAGCCCGACGAATGGCGCCGCGCAAGCTGGCTGCAACAGGAAGTCGGCCGCATCTCGCGCCAGATCGAAGCGCTGGGCTCGGTCAACCTGGCCGCGCTCGACGAACTGAACACCTCGCGCGAACGCAAGGGCTTCCTGGATTCGCAGCACCAGGACCTGATGACCGCCATCGAGACCCTCGAAGACGCCATCCGCAAGATCGACCGCGAGACGCGCGAATTGCTGCAAGAGACGTTCAACATCGTCAACGGCCACTTCGGCGAGCTCTTCCCCAAGCTCTTCGGCGGGGGCGAGGCCAAGCTCAGCATGACCGGCGAGGAAATCCTCGACGCCGGCGTGCAGGTGATGGCGCAGCCGCCGGGCAAGCGCAACAGCACGATCCATCTGCTGTCGGGCGGCGAAAAGGCGCTGACCGCGACCGCGCTGGTGTTCGCGCTCTTCAAGCTGAACCCCGCGCCATTCTGCCTGCTGGACGAGGTGGACGCGCCGCTGGACGACGCCAACACCGAGCGCTATGCGAACTTGGTCGCCAACATGAGCGAGCAGACGCAGTTCCTCTTCATCTCGCACAACAAGATTGCGATGCAGATGGCAAAGCAATTGATCGGCGTAACCATGCAAGAGCAAGGGGTTTCGCGTATCGTTGCGGTAGACATAGATTCGGCCGTCCAGATGATGGCCTCCGAAGCGGCATAAACCCAATATTGAGAAAGGCGCCGCCTTCCTGGCGCGGGATTTATACATGAGTGATTTGCAGATCGGGCTGATTGCCCTGGGCGTCTTGCTGATACTGCTGGTGTTGGGATTCAACTGGTGGCAGGACCGTCGCGTCCGTCGCAAGATGCAGAGCCATTTCCCCACCTCCGAACAGGATCCGCTGCTGGGCGCGGGTGCGGGGGCCGCAAGCGCCGCCCCGGCCGGCGCTGCCCGGCGCGAACCCGGCATGGGCGGCGAACCTGCGCGCGTCCAGCCCGGCCAGCCTGCGCCCGTGGATCCCGGCAGCGATGCCGACGACACGGAAGAACCCGATCCCGCCTGCGAAGTGGTCATCGAAGTCAACTTCGCCGAGCCCGTGCGCGGCTCGGATCTGCTGCCCTACATGCAAAGCCTGCGCAGCGTGGGCCGCAAACCCATGCGCGTGTTTGCCGAAACCGACCAGCGCCGCCACCGCGCGCGCGTCCATTCGGGCGAGTCCTATGCGTCCATGCAGCTTGCCGTGCTGCTGGCCAACCGCAGCGGTCCCCTGACCGCCATCGAATGGTCGCAGGCCTGGGCGCGTGCCCAGGACATGGCTGAACGCTTCGACGCCACGATTGAAGGGCCCGACCAGCAAGCCGTGCTGGAGCAGGGCGCCCGCCTGGACGACACCTGCGCGGCCCTGGACACCCAGGTTGGCCTGACCCTGCTGCTGGGCTCGGCCCAGCCGGCGGCCGAAGTGCTGGCCGTGGCACGTGACATCGGTTTTGTTGCCGACGGCAACCGCCTGGCCTGGCCCAACGAGAACGGCGTGGCCCGCTTCACGCTGGCCCGCGCGGACGGCGCGGCCTTCGACGCGGGCATGGGCGGCATCGAGCGCCTGTACCTGCTGCTCGACGTGCCTTGCAGCCCCGCCGACACCCGCGCGTTTGGCCGCATGGTCGACGTGGGCCGCGACCTGGCCTCGCGCCTGCGCGCCGAACTGGTCGACGATCAGGGCAAGCCCCTGGCCGACGGCTCCGAGACCGTCATCGACGAGCGCCTGCAGGTCCTGTTCGGCCAGCTTGAACAAGCGGGCCTGCCCGCCGGCAGCGAGCGCGCCCAGCGCGTGTTTGCCTGATGGCCAGCGGGTCCGGCGAGAATCCGGCGCAAGCCGCCGCGCGGCTGCGCGCCGAGATCGAACAGCACAACGTCCGTTATTACGTTTACGACGAGCCCTCCGTCTCGGATGCCGAGTACGACGGGCTGATGCGGGATTTGCAGGCCCTCGAGGCCGAGCACCCGGATCTGGTCACGCCGGAGTCTCCCACGCAGCGCGTGGGCGCCGCGCCGGTGTCCGCGTTTGGCAGCGTGCGCCACGTGGTGCCGATGCTGTCGCTGAACAACGCGTTTTCCGAAGAGGAAGTCGCCGCCTTTGACCGCCGTGTCACCGACACGCTGCGGGGCGCTGGCATGCTGGGGCCTGCGCAGCAGCCGGACTACTTCTGTGAGCTCAAACTCGACGGCCTGGCGATCAGCCTGCGCTACGAGGACGGCCGTCTGGTGCAGGCCGCCACCCGCGGCGACGGCCAGACGGGCGAGGACGTCACGTCCAACATCCGCACGATCAAGGCGATTCCGCTGCAACTGAAGGGCGCGGCCCCGAAGGTGCTGGAGGTGCGCGGCGAGGTGCTGATGAATCGCGCCGACTTCGAAAAGTTGAATGCGGCGCAGGCCAAGCGCGACGAAAAGATTTTCGTGAATCCCCGCAATGCAGCGGCGGGCAGCCTGCGCCAGCTCGATCCGCGCATCACGGCCAAGCGGCCGCTGCGCTTCTTTGCCTATGGCTGGGGCGAGGTCCAGGGCCTGCCCGGCTCGCAAAGCGGCCAGTTTGATGAATCCTCGGCCGGCGCGGACCAGGCGTCGCAACTGCCTGAAAAATCCCACGGCGCCATGCTGGAATGGCTGGCCTCGCTGGGGCTGCCGGTCAATGTGGTGCACAACCACCGGGCAAGCGGCGCGGAAGGCCTGATGGACTTCTACGCCAAGGTGGGCGCCGTGCGCGCGAACCTGCCCTATGACATCGACGGCGTGGTCTACAAAGTGGACTCCCTGCCGGCGCAGAAGGTGCTGGGCTTCGTGGCGCGCGCGCCGCGCTTTGCATTGGCGCACAAGTTTGCCGCCGAAGAGGCCACCACGACGCTGGTGGACATTGAAGTGCAGGTGGGCCGCACGGGCGCCATCACCCCCGTCGCGCGGCTCAAGCCCGTGTTCGTGGGCGGCGTCACCGTCACCAACGCCACGCTGCACAACGAAGACGAGATCCGCCGCAAGGACGTGCGCATCGGCGACACGGTCATTGTGCGGCGCGCCGGCGACGTGATTCCCGAGGTGCTGGCCCCGGTTTTGGAAAAGCGGCCCGAGGACGCGCGGGAATTCGTCATGCCGACGGAATGCCCGGTCTGCGGATCGGCCATCGAACGCCTGGAAGGCGAGACCATCGCGCGCTGCACCGGGGGCCTGTTCTGCGGCGCCCAGCGCAAGCAGACGCTGTGGCATGCCGCCAGCCGCAAGGCGCTGGATATCGAAGGCCTGGGCGAGAAGCTCGTGGACCAATTGGTGGACAGCGGCCGCGTCAAGACGCTGGCTGACCTGTACAGCCTGCGTCCGCTGGAGCTCGTGGGCCTGGACCGGATGGGCCAGAAGTCCGCCGACAATCTGGTGGCCGCCATCGAGAAGGCGCGCTCGCCGAATCTGTCCCGGCTGCTGTTCGCGCTGGGCATCCGGCATGTGGGCGAGACCACTGCGCGCGACGTCGCGCGGCACTTCGGCAGCATCGACGCCATCATGGATGCGGATGAAGACGCCTTGTCGTCGGTGCCCGACGTTGGGCCTGTCGTGGCCGCGTCGATCCGCCATTTCTTTGCCGAGCAGCACAACCGCGACGTGATCGGGCAGCTCAAGGCGCAGGGCGTGAACCCCGTTGCCGAAGCCGCGCCGCAAGCCGACACGCTGGCCGGAAAGACCTTCGTGCTGACGGGCACGCTGCCGACCTGGACGCGTGAAGAGGCTTCGATGCACATCCAGGCGGCCGGCGGCAAGGTCAGCGGCTCGGTGTCCAAGAAGACGGCCTATCTGGTGGCGGGCGAGGACTCCGGCAGCAAGCTGACCAAGGCTCAGGAACTGGGCGTGCCGGTGCTGGACGAGGACGGACTGAAGGCGCTGTTGGGCGTTTCCTAGCCAGGAGACCTTGCCGCGTTCGAATGAAGGGCTGCACGCCACCGGCGTGTGGCCCTTTTTGTTGCTTGCTGGGGGTGGGTGTCAGACACCCCGCAGAGATAGTCGTCAGCCTGGGGCGGGTCTCAAGGGGTGTCAGACACCGGGTTGCCCAGCCAAAAAAAAACTGCCCGCGATCGGCGGGCAGTTTTCTGAGCTGAGCGGGCCTTATTGGATCTTGGCCTTTTCGCGCAATTGCTTCTGGTAGTCGGCCAGGGTTTGCTGGCGCAGCATTTCTTCCAGTTGCGGACGGACCTGATCCATCGGCGGGAATTCGACCGGACGGGTGTCGTCGACCATGATGATGTGCCAGCCGAATTGGGTCTGGACCGGCTTGTCGACCAGTTGGCCCTTCTTCAGTTGCGTCACGGCTTGCGCGAACGGCTGCACGTAGTTGGTCGGAGGAGCCCAACCCAGATCGCCACCCTTTTCGGCGCTGCCGGGGTCTTTGGAGTTCTTCTTGGCCAGGTCGTCGAACTTGCCCTTGTTGCTCTTCAGTTGGGCCAGCAGGTCGTTCGCCTTCTTCTCGTCTTCGACGAGGATGTGGCGGACCTTGTATTCCATCTTGCCGGCTTGTTCCTTCTTGATCTTTTCGTATTCGGCGGTGACTTGGGCGTCGGTGACCGGGTGCTTGGCCAAGTAGTCGGCCATCAGGGCGCGAACCAGGATGCCTTGGCGGGCCAGTTCGATCTCGGTCTGGACGTCAGCCTGCTTGGCGATGCCGCTGGATTCGGCGGCTTGCACGAAGATCTGACGGTTGATCATTTCCTGCTTGACCTGTTCGCGCAGTTGCGGCGAATCGGTGGCGCCCTGGCCGACCAGGAGCTTGACGAATTGATCCAGGCTCTTTTGCGGGATGGCCTTACCGTTGACGGTAGCCACGTTTTGCGCAAAAGCAGGCACGGCGATGACGCAGGCCGCAGCCAGCATGACGATGCGTTTCATGAATATCCTTTTACTTTCTATTTGGGAGCCTGGGCGTCAAGCGCAAGCGCATGAATCGGATAGGGGATCAAATCTTGCAAATGATGATACACCAGCCGGTGTCGCGCAACGGCGGAGAGCCCCGCAAAGCAAGGCGCTACGATGATTACGCGATAGTGGCCGGCGCCGTTTTTACTGCCTTCGTGGCCGGCATGCAAATGGGAGTCGTCCAGGATGTCCAGACTGATGGGTTCCAGGACGGCGAGGCGTTCCCGGATCAGGGCGATGCGGTCGGTGTTTTCTGACATAAAAGCTCAGGGCTTGCCGGGAGGCGTGGCGTCCGGGCCGGCCGGCGTGTTTTCTTCGGGCTGGATGTGCTTGCCCAGCCACAGCGACTGGCCAATGACGAAGACGATCATCAATCCCATCAGGCCAAAGGCTTTGAAACTGACCCACTGCGACTCGGTGAAGTGGCCCGAGAACGCAACGTACAGATTGAGCGCGCCGGCGATCAGGAAGAAGCCGGCCCAGATCAGGTTGAGCTTGTCCCACGCTGCATCCGGCAGCTGGATCTGCTTTTCCATCAGGCGCCGGATCAGGTTGCGCTTGAACAACAGGCGGGCAAAGACCAGCGCGCCGCCGAACATCCAGTACAGCACCGTGGGCTTCCATTTGATGAAGACGTCGCTGTGCAGCCAGATGGTGGCGCCGCCGAACACCAGGATGACCGTCAGGTTGATCCAGTGCATGGCTTCGGTGGGGCGGCCGGTGGCCTTGAGCCAGACGATCTGCGCCACGGCAGCCGCCATGGCGACGCCCGTGGCCGTGAAGATGTCCGTATACCTGTAGGCGATGAAGAACAGGAGCAGCGGAAAGAGGTCGAACAGGAACTTCTTCATCAGTCTTCTAGGGGCTCAAACGTCATCGACAGGGAGTTGATGCAGTAGCGCAGGCCGGTAGGCTCGGGGCCGTCGGGAAAGACGTGGCCCAGGTGCGCGTCGCAGACGTTGCACAGGACTTCGGTGCGGACCATGCCGTGCGTGGTGTCGCGTTCCTCGCGGACGAGTTCGGGGTCCAGGGCCTGGAAGTAGCTGGGCCACCCGCAGCCGGCGTCGAATTTGGTGTCGGATGCGAACAGCGCCGTGCCACAGCCGACGCAGCGGTAAATGCCAGGTGTGAAAGTATCCCAGTAGCGCCCCGTGAACGCGCGTTCGGTACCTTTTTGACGGGTGACCACGTATTCTTCGGGGGAAAGCTGGGCGCGCCATTCGGCGTCGGTTTTGCGTACTTTTTCCATATGAGCTCTTGGAGTCGCGATGCCCGAAATGGTTCGGGCATAATCCCGCCCCATGTTAATCGAGTTTGACCAGGCGGTAGTGTCGACGCCCCAGGCGGAAGTGTTGCGCGGGGTGAGCGTCACCCTGGCCGAACGCCGCATCGGCATCGTCGGCCCCAATGGCGCCGGCAAGAGCACAATGGCGCGTTTGGTCAACGGCCTGGTGGTGCCGTCTTCGGGCAGCGTGCGCGTGGACGGGCTGGATACGCGGCAGGATCTGAAAGCCGTGCGCGCGCGCGTCGGCTTTGTGTTCCAGAATCCCGAAAACCAGATCGTCTTTCCCATCGTGCGCGAAGACCTGGCGTTTGGCCTGAAGCGCCTGGCGCCCGACCGCCAGCAGCGCGAGGCGCGCATCGACAGCCAGTTGGCCCGCCTGGGCGTGGGCCACCTGGCCGACCGCAGCAGCCACACGCTGTCCGGCGGTGAGCGCCAACTGGTGGCGCTGGCCGCCGTGCTGGTCATGGAGCCGGCCCTCATCGTCTTTGACGAACCCACCACGCAGCTCGATCTGCGCAACCGCAACCGGGTGCGCGCCGCCATCGACGGGCTGCCTCATGACGCCATCGTCGTCAGCCATGACCTGGAATTGCTCGAAGACTTCGACCGCGTGCTGGTCGTGCGCGACGGCACGATAGCGGCCGACGACACGCCCGCCGCGGCGCTGCGCTGGTACCGGGAACACTGCGGATGATGGAGCCCCTGTACGTCACGGGCGACACGCCGCTGCACCGGTTGCCGGCGTGGGGGAAACTGCTGGCGCTGTTGGCGGCCGGCGCGGGCCTGTTCGTGCTGCGCGATCCGCTCTGGCTGGCGTTCGCCTTTGGTTTCTCGGTGGCGCTGGTCTGGTCCACGGGCGTGGCCGCGGCGGCCGTCTGGCGTCAGGTGCGCGGGCTGCTCTGGGTGCTGCTGGCCGTGGCGCTCTTCACCGGCTGGTTCCAGGGCCCCTTGGAGGCCCTGGCCGTGGTGCTGCGCGTGGCGGCAATGGTGGGGCTGGCTCTGGCCGTCACGCTGGCCACCCGCACCTCGGACCTGATTGCCGTTTGCGAAAAGGCATTGCGGCCGCTGGAGCGCACGGGTCTCGTCGACGCCGAAAAGGTGGCGCTGGCGCTTGCGCTGACGCTGCGCTTCGTGCCCGAAATCTGGCGCAATTTCCAGGAGATCCGCGAGGCCCAGGCCGCGCGCGGGCTGGGGGCGAATCCGGTCGCGCTGATCGTGCCGCTGATCGTGCTGACGTTGAAGCGGGCGCAGGAAGTCTCTGAAGCGATCGACGCGCGCAGCGTCTGACGGCCGCGCGCCCTGAACTCATCTACAAGGGGAAGACCATGAAATCGAACAACACGGTGCTGGTTGCGCTGTTTGCGGCGCTGATCGTCGTGCTGAGCCTGATGCCGCCCATCCCGATGCCCGGCATTCCGGTGCCCATCACCTTGCAGACGCTCGGGGTCATGCTGGCCGGCGCCATGCTCGGCCCCGTGCGCGGCGCGCTGGCGTGCCTGCTGTATCTGGCGCTGGCGGCGATCGGCCTGCCGGTGCTGCCGGGTGGGCGTGGCGGGCTGGGGGCGTTTTTTGGCCCGACCGGCGGATTTCTGATCGGCATGGTGGCGGGCGCATTCGTGACGGGCTGGTTGGCGCGCCGTTTGGCCGCCCGCGGATCGGGCACCTGGAAAGGGCTGGCGGGCTATGTCGCCGCCTGCGTCGTCGGCGGCATCGTGGTGGTGTATGCGGTAGGCGTGCCGTGGCTGGCGGCCGTGGCGAAGATGGACATGGCAAAGGCTGGGGGCGCGGTCGTGGTGTTCCTGCCCGGCGATCTGGTCAAGGCCGTGGTGGCCGCGTGGGTGGCCTCGCGCGTCGAGCGGGTGTTCCCGATGCTGGGCCGCTGATCGCCAAGGGAATCCCCCAACATGACGCCTGCGACCCTTTCAAGTACAAGTTCGCCATTAACAAATGCGTTCGCCAGATCATGATTTCCGTAGCACATCAGGGAATTACCGTAGTTGCGGTAGGTCATCTGATACTGTTTTAACCATATAATATTTTTTTCTGTATAACTTTAAACAGGCTCGCTTCGCCTCGGTCGAGGCACATAAGAGCCAACCACAGGAGACAAAAACATGCGCAAGCACTTCGGCTTGTCCGCGGCCGCCGCCGCCGTAGCCCTGACTCTGCCGCTTCTGGCGAACGCACAGGTCAAGGTTGGCGTGACCGTGGCCAGCACCGGCCCCGCCGCCTCGCTTGGCATCCCCGAGCGCAACACCGTGGCACTGCTGCCCAAGGAAGTCGCCGGCCAGAAGATCGAATGGATCGTGCTGGACGACGCCACCGACACCACGCAGGCCGTCAAGAACTCGCGCAAGCTGGCCACCGACGACAAGGTCGACGTGCTGATCGGCACGTCCGTCACGCCGGGTTCGCTGGCGATGGTCGACGTGGCCGCCGAAGCCAAGGTGCCGATGATCAGCGTGGCCGCCAGCGCCAAGATCGTCGAACCCGTTGACGACAAGCGCCGCTGGGTCTTCAAGACCCCGCAGAACGACGCGCTGATGGCCGGCGCCCTGGCCGACGCGATGTCCAAGTCCAAGGTCAAGACCCTGGGCTTCATCGGTTTTGCCGACGCCTACGGCGACGGCTGGCTGGACGTGATGCAGAAGGCCGCCAAGGCCAAGGGCATCGAGATCGTCGCCGTCGAAAAATACGGCCGCACCGACACCAGCGTGACGGGCCAGGTGCTCAAGCTGGTCGGCGCCAAGCCGGACGCCATCCTGATCGCCGGCGCCGGCACCCCGTCCGCGCTGCCGCAAAAGGAACTGAAGGCCCGCAACTACGGCGGCACCATCTACCAAACCCACGGCGCCGCCAACAACGACGTGCTGCGCGTCTGCGGCAAGGACTGCGACGGCATGCTCCTGCCGGCCGGCCCGCTGCTGGTCGCCGCGCAACTGCCTGATAGCAACCCGGTCAAGAAGTCGGCCCTGGCCTACGTGGAAACCTACGAAAAAGCCAACGGCGCCGGTTCGACCAACACGTTCGGCGGTCACATGTGGGATGCCGGCCAACTGGTCGTCGCCGCACTGCCTGTGGCCCTGAAGACGGGCGCCAAGCCCGGCACGCCGGAATTCCGCGTTGCGATGCGCGATGCCCTGGAAGGCGTGAAGGACCTGGCCGTGTCGCAAGGCGTGTTCAATATGTCGCCCACGGACCACGCCGGCTTTGACGAGCGCTCGCGCGTCATCGTCAAGGTGGAAAACGGCAAGTGGGTCTACCAGCCCGGCCTGTAATCCCCCTGTATCGCCCGAGCGCGGGCCGCCCCATCGCGGGCGTCCCATGCGCGGGGGGCGGCACACCGCCCGCCGCGCCGCGCCCGGCAGGACTTCGCACCGGCCTTTCCGGCCGGTGTGTCGTATCAGTGTTCCGGGTGGGGTCGGAACACCAAGAAACCACAAGGTAGTTGTTAGATGGATTCCTCAATTGCGCTGATCCTGCTGCAAGACGGTGTCGTCAACGGCGCCATCTATGCCCTCCTGGGCATGGCTCTGGTGCTGGTTTTCGCCGTCACGCGCGTCATTTTCATTCCCCAGGGCGAGTTCGTGGCGTTCGGCGCCCTGACCCTGGCCATGCTGGTGGACGGCAAAGTGCCGGGCACCGCCTATCTGCTGCCGCTGCTGGGCCTGGTGTGCCTGGCGCTTGAGCTGGTGCGCGCCGTGCGCACGCGCAGCGCCGCCGGCCTGCCCAAGACCATCGCCACCTGCGTCGTGCTGCCGCTCGCGCTGTTCTGGCTGACCAAAAGCTACACCGGTCCCGAGAACTCGCTGTGGCTGAACATGCTGCTGACGCTGTTCCTGGTGGTTCCGATGGGTCCGATGGTCTATCGCATCGTCTACCAGCCGCTCGCCGAAGCCACCGTGCTGGTGCTGCTGATCGTGTCCGTCGCCGTGCACTTCGCGCTCATGGGCCTGGCGCTCGTGTTCTTTGGCGCCGAGGGCTGGCGCACGCCGGCATTCGTGAGCGGGCAGGTCGACCTGGGCTTCATGACCTGGTCAGCGCAGAGCCTGTTCGTGGTCGCCACGTGCGCGCTGCTCATCATTGCCTTGTGGGTGTTCTTCGGCAAGACGCTGTACGGCCGCGCGCTGCGCGCCACCGCCGTCAACCGCCGCGGCGCGCGCCTGGTGGGTATCAGCACCAACATGTCGGGCTCGCTGACGTTCACGCTGGCCGTGGGCATCGGCGCCATGTCCGGCATGCTGATCGCGCCCATCACCACGGTCTATTACGACACGGGTTTCCTTATCGGCCTGAAGGGCTTTGTCGGCGCCATCATCGGCGGCCTGGCCAGCTATCCCATCGCGGCGGCCGGTTCGCTGCTGGTCGGCGTGCTGGAATCCTTCTCGTCGTTCTGGGCCAGCGCATATAAGGAAGTGATCGTCTTCACCCTGATCATCCCGGTTCTGGTCTGGCGTTCGTTCAGCACCCATCACGCGGACGAAGAGGAATAACAGCCATGAACCGCATTCTGCTTGCCGTTTTTCTCGTCGTCCTGGCGGGCCTGCCGATGGTGTCGGCCACGCCCGAGTTCTGGGTGACGCAACTGAACTACATCGGTCTGGCCAGCCTGGTCGTGCTGGGCCTCGTGCTGCTGACCGGTGTCGGTGGCCTGACGTCCTTCGGCCAGGCCGCGTTCGTCGGCCTGGGCGCCTACACCACGGCCTACCTGACGACGCAGTACGACGTGTCCCCCTGGCTGGCGCTGCCCGCGGGCCTGATCCTGACCGCCGTCGTGGCCTACCTGCTAGGCGCGATCACGCTGCGCCTGTCGGGACACTATCTGCCGCTGGGCACCATCGCCTGGGGCCTGTCGCTGTATTACCTGTTCGGCAACATCGACTGGCTGGGCAAGCACGACGGCATCGCTGGTATCGAGCCCATCAGCATCTTCGGCATGTCGCTGGCCAATGGCCGCCACATCTATTACCTGATCTGGATCTGCGTCCTGCTGGCGCTGTGGGCCACGCGCAACCTGCTCAACTCGCGTCCCGGCCGCGCCATCCGTGCGCTCAAGAGCGGGGCGGGCATGGCCGAGTCCATGGGCGTCAACACGGCTGCCTACAAGATCGTGATCTTCGTGTGGGCGGCCCTGCTGGCCTGCGTGTCGGGCTGGCTGTATGCGCACATGCAACGCGCCGTCAGCCCCAGCCCCTTCGGCCTGAACTACGGCATCGAGTACCTGTTCATGGCGGTGGTCGGCGGCGCCGGGTATGTGTGGGGCGCCTTGCTGGGTTCCAGCGTCATCCTGGTGCTGAAGGACCAGTTGCAGAACCTGCTGCCCAAGCTGCTGGACACCAACGCCAACTTCGAGATGATCGTCTTCGGCGTGCTGCTGATCCTGATGCTGCAATACGCGCGCAACGGCCTGTGGCCGATCCTTGCGGGCTGGTGGGGCAGCATTACCGGCGCCAACGGCTCGCGCCGCAATCTGGCGCCGCCTGCCGCGGCCCCGGCCCTGCCGACGCGCGAGCGTCCGCAGCCCGGCCAGGTCGTGCTGGAAGTGGACGCCATCCGCAAGGAGTTCGGCGGCCTGGTGGCGGTGAACGACATCACCTTCAAGGTCAGCTCGGGCGAAATCATGGGCCTCATCGGCCCCAACGGCGCCGGCAAGAGCACGACCTTCAACCTGATCAGCGGCGTGCTGCCGGTGACGCGCGGCCAAGTCACGTTCATGGGCCAGCGCATCGACAACCGTTCGGCGCGCGAGATCGCCAAGATGGGCGTGGGCCGCACGTTCCAGCACGTGCAGTTGCTGCCGGGCATGACGGTGCTGGAAAACGTGGCGCTGGGCGCGCACCTGCGTTCGGACGTGGGCGTGCTGTCGGGCGCGCTGCACTCGGACCGCGCCCGCGAAGCGCAACTGCTGCATGAAGCCGCCGAGCAGCTCAAGCGCGTGGGCCTGGGCGAATACCTGTACGAACAGGCCGGCAACCTGGCGCTTGGCCAGCAACGCATCCTGGAAATCGCGCGCGCGCTGGCGTGCGATCCCGTGCTGCTGCTGCTGGACGAACCGGCCGCGGGCCTGCGCTACAAGGAAAAGCAGGACCTGGCGCGCGTGCTGGAACAGCTTCGCGCCGAAGGCATGAGCATTCTGCTCGTTGAACACGACATGGATTTTGTGATGCGCCTGACCAACCACCTCGTGGTGATGGATTTCGGCACGAAGCTGGCCGAAGGCGTGCCGGCCGACGTGCAAAAGAACCCGGCGGTGCTGGAAGCTTACCTGGGCGGCATCGACGATGACCTGCCCGAAGCGGACCAGGCCAAGCCCGTGCCGGCGGGAGGCGTGTAATGAGCGCACCCAATTCCCCCGTTCTCGAAGTCAGCAACCTGTCGGCCCGCTACGGCAAGGTCGGCGCGCTGGCGGGCGCCACGCTCAGCGTGCCGGCCGGCAGCATCGTCACCGTGATCGGCGCCAACGGCGCCGGCAAGTCCACGATGCTCAACGCCATCATGGGTTCGCTGCCGCAGACTGGCCACGCCGCCGGCACCGTGCATTACGCCGGTGCGGACGTGTCGGGCTGGATGGTCGAACGCCGCGTGGCGGCGGGCATGTCGCTAGTGCCCGAGCGCCGCGAGCTGTTCGGCACCATGTCGGTCGAAGACAACCTGCTGCTGGGCGGTTTCCGGCGCTACCGGGCCCGCGAAAGCGGCTGGCGCGACACGCTGAACGAAGTGTTCGATCTGTTCCCGCGGCTGCGCGAACGCCGCGCCCAGCAGGCCGGCACCCTGTCCGGCGGTGAACGCCAGATGCTGGCTGTGGGCCGTGCACTGATGGCCAAGCCCACGCTGCTGATGCTGGACGAGCCCAGTCTGGGTCTGGCGCCGCGCATCGTGCGCGAGATCTTCCACATCATCGCGCGCCTGCGCGAGACCGGCGTGGCGATTCTGCTGGTCGAACAGAACGCCCGCGCGGCGCTGCAGGTGGCCGATTACGGCTACGTGCTGGAAACCGGCGAGGTCATCCTGCACGGTCCGGCCCGTGAATTGGCCGGTGATCCGAAGGTGATTGAAAGCTATCTGGGGTTGGGTAAGGGCGCGGAAGCGGCCTGACGCCAGGCGGGATAGGGAAAACGCCGGCGCCGTCATTTGGCTGTCGCTGTTTGCCCGCAGTCACTTGCCCGACGGCCAGCGCCCGCCCAGCGCGCGCGTGGCTTCGGCCGCGGCGTCCTGCACGAGCTTGCCCATCTTCTTGACGGCGGTGGGCGAGTAACGCTCTTTGGGACCCGACAACGAGATGGCGCCGCAGATGTCGCCGTCCGGTCCGAAGACCGGGCTGGCTACCGCCGCGCAATTGGGGTCGCGCTCGCCCATGGAGGTGAGCATCAGCCCGGCCTGCGACGGCGGCTGTCCGTCAACCAGATATGCGGTGAGCAGCTTGCCGGCAGCGCCTTTGTCCAGCGGCAGCAGGTCGCCGACGCGGATGCGGTCCAGCGTCGAATGATGCGAATCGACGCGCAACAGGCACACGCGCGACTGCGCGTCGTGATAGACGTGAAAGGACGCACTTTCGGTGCCCTTGTCGACCAGGCCTTCCAGCAGCGGCAGGATGGTTTCGGTCAGGCGGTAGGTGGCCTCGTAGGCCCGCCCGAGGTGGTGGGCATACGGCCCCAGCGCATAGCGCCCGTCGGCGCGGCGCACCACGAGGGCCGCCTTTTCGAGTGAAGCGATGAGCCGCAAGAGCGTGCTCTTGTAGAACCCCGTGGCCCGGGAAAGATCGGCAAGCGTGATGGGATCGGTGCGTTGCGCGACCGCCCCGACGATGGTCAGGGCGCGTTCGACGGCGGCGACGCCGTCGGTGGAATTATCCTGAGTAGGGGTACGACTCATTGGAACGATAGGGGGGTGATTACGCGGTGGTTCCCGAGTCCGGATCGATCACCCGGCTGATGACGGGGAAATAGCGGTTGCCGTGACCCTGGGCGAGCGCAGCGTCGAACCAGTGATCCACGTTGCGGGCTCCCAGCGCCTGTACGCCGGTCTGTTCTGCCAGCGCCAGCGCGTAGCGCAGGTCTTTGCGGGCGTAGTCCACAGGGAAGGCTTTTTCGGGAAAGTCTGCGGGCAGAATAGCCTTTAAGCCGTGGTTGCGCAACGCGAAGCTGTCCGCCGAGCCGCGTGTGAAGGTCTCCAGCAGGACGCGCGGATCGACCCCCGAACGGCGCGCGATGGCGCGGGCTTCGGACAGCGCCACTACCGTCTCGAAGAGCACCATGTTGTTCAGGATCTTGACGACCTGACCGCTGCCGACCGGGCCGCAATGCGTGATTTCGTTGGCAAACGTGGAGACCAGCGGCTTGACGCGCGCGAACACGCTTTCATCGCCGCCGATCATGACCGACAGCGTGCCGGCCTCGGCCGCGGCGCGGGTGCGGGCGACGGGCGCATCGATGAAAATCGCGCCCTTGGCCGCAAATTCGCCCGCCAGCTCGCGCGTCACGTCGACGGGCGAGGTGCTCAGGTCCACGATCAACTGACCGCTGCGCGCGTTCGCCAGCAGGCCGTCAGCGCCGCGGGCAAGCTGCGCCACGACCTCGCCGGACGGCAGCGACAGGAACACCACGTCGCATTCGCGCATGATCTGCGGGGCGGTCGCCGCGGTGACGTTGTGCGCGGCCAGCCGTTGCAGGGGGGAGGGGTCGTTGTCGCAGCCCAGCACGGGCACGCCGCCCTTGACGGCCAGATTGCGGCAGATGGGCTCGCCCATGACGCCCAGGCCGATAAAGCCGGCTCGTTGAAATTCAGGCATGAGGATAGTCTCCGATGAAGTGTTGGAGGGGCCGCGGCCGGCGGCCCCGAATGATGTTGGGAAAAAGAGGACGGCCTACATGCCGAAATAGATGCCCTTGGATTGCTGGTACAGACGCAGTCCGCTCACGCCTTTCTCGCGCCCGATGCCGCTTTGCTTGAAGCCGCCAAAGGGCGTCGAAATGGAGAGCTGTTTGTACGTGTTGATCCAGACGCTTCCCGCCTCCAGCTGCCGGGCCACGCGCCAGGCGCGGCGGTAGTCCGCCGTCCAGACGCCGGAGGCCAGGCCATAAGCGCTGTCGTTGGCCTGGTCGATCAGATCGTCTTCGTCATCGAAGACCAGCGCGCAGAGCACCGGTCCGAAGATCTCTTCGCGCACGACATGGGCGTCCCGCGACAGGCCGCCAAGTATGGTGGGGCGGTAGAACGCGCCGGCCTCAAGGGCCTTGCCCTCTGGTCGAGAGCCGCCCAGCAGCACCTCCGCGCCATCGCGGCGTGCGCCATCGACCATGCCTTCGATCTTTTCGCGATGACCGAAGGACGCGATCGGACCCATCTGCGCGCCATCCGCGTCGGGCAAATCGACCTTCAGGCGGCTGGCGCGCGCCACGAGCTTCTCGATGAAGGTCTGGGCGATGCTGCGCTGCACGTACAGGCGGGAACCGGCCACGCAGGATTGGCCGCTGCCCTCGAAGATGCCGCCGATGACGCCGTCGATCGCGGCGTCCTGGTCAGCATCTTCGAACACGATGTGCGGTGATTTGCCGCCCAGTTCCAGCGCCACGGGCATCAGCTTTTCCGCCGCGGCATGCGCGATGGCGCGGCCGCTGCCGGTGCCGCCCGTGAACGACACCATGCGCACGCCGGGGTGCTCGACCAGACGCCGCCCCACGGTGGCGCCCAGACCGGTCACCACGTTCAGGATGCCCGGCGGCAGGCCGGCTTCGAGGGCAATGCGGCCCAGCGCCAGCGCCGGCGACGAGGTGACTTCGGAGGGCTTGAGAATCACGGCGTTGCCCGCGGCCAGCGCGGGCGCGACCTTCTGCGCCTCCATCGTGAGCGGCGAGTTCCACGGCGTGATCGCCACGACCACGCCGTAGGGGTCGTAGTGCGTCATTGACAGGTAGTTGCCGCGCGCGGGCGTGACCTCCGCACCCAGCGTTTCGCACACCCCGGCGTAGTAGCGGAACGTGGCCGCCGCGCTGGCGACCTGCGCCTTGCACTCAGCCCACACCTTGCCGTTTTCGATCATCTGCAACTGCGCAAGCAGCTGCGCGTTCTGGTCCATGCCGTCGGCGATGCGGCGCAGAATTGCGGCGCGCTGGTGCGGCAGCATGTCGCGCCATGCCGGCTGACGCTGCGCGTGCCAGGCAGCTTGAACTGCCTGGTCGACCTGCGCATCCGACGCCGCGCTGATCCGATAGTTACGGGCGCCGGTGGCGGGGTTGATGGATTCGAAGGCGGCGGCGTCCCGCGCGACCCATTCGCCGCCGATCAGCATGGGTTTAAGGGTTTCCGATGATTCGGACATGAAGTGTCGTTCCTCTCTTGATGGCTTTGTTTCGCGCCCACGGCAAGTGGCCGGCGCGTATTTATTCGTTGACAGCCCGGGTTTGAAAAAATATAAAATAGAATAAGCGTTCTGCACAATGGAACGATAAGAATAAACCAAACCTTCAATCGATGACAAGAGGAGACCTACCCATGCAACGCAATTGGCTGCGTGCGCTGGCTTGTGCCGCGACGCTGTTCACGGCGGCGGCGCACGCCGACACCTATCCTTCGAAACCCGTGTCGATGATCGTGCCGTATCCGGCCGGCGGCGCCACCGACGTGGTCGCGCGGGCCGTGGCCGAACGGCTCACGCAGACGTGGGGGCAATCGGTCATCGTGGAAAATCGCGCCGGCGCCGGCACGACGATCGGCGCAAGTTCCGTGGCCCGCGCGCGCGGCGACGGCTACACGCTGTTCATGACGACATCGGCGCACACGATCAGCGGCCACCTGTACAGCAAGCTCAGCTACGACCCCGTCAAGGATTTCGCGCCGATCACGCTGGTGACCAAGGTGCCGCTGGTGCTGGTGGTCAACCCCGCCATCCCGGCGAAGACGTTGCCGGAGTTCCTGACGTACCTGAAGCAAAACGGCGGCTCGGTGAACTTTGCCTCGCCGGGCAACGGCACGGCGCAGCACCTGAGCGGCGAGCTGTTCAAGATCGCCACGAAATCGTCCATCACGCACGTGCCGTACCGGGGCGACGCGCCTGCCTTCACGGATCTGGCGGGCGGGCAGGTGCAGATGATGCTAGCCACCATCACGTCCGCGCTGCCGCTGATCGAGTCCGGCAAGCTGCGTGCGCTGGCCGTCGCCAACGGCAAGCGGGTGCAGGCGCTGCGCGACGTGCCGACGTTTGCCGAAGCGGGTATGCCCGGCTTCGAGGCCGCCACCTGGTTCGGCATCCTGGCGCCGGCCGCCATGCCGCAGGAACAGGCGCAGCGCATCTATGAAGACGTGTCGAAGATCGTGGCCACGCCGGCGATGCAGACCCGCATCGAAGGGCTTGGCGGCGAAGTCGTCAATAGCACGCCCAAGGCGTTCGCCGCCTTCATGCAGCAGGAAGAGGAGAAGTGGGGCCAGGCCGTCAAGGCTTCCGGCGCCGTCGCGGCACAGTAGACACCACGCAATCCGCAGCCGCGCGCCAACGCAGTGCGCGGCGCGGATCCATGCAATCACGGAGGAGACACATCATGACAGTTGCAAAATGGCTGGCAGCAGGCGCGTTCGCCTGGTGCGCCGCATTGCCGGCGGCCGCAAGCGCGGCCGACTATCCCAACGCCCCGGTCAAGTTTGTCGTGGGCTTCAGCCCCGGCAGCACGATCGACATCGTGGCGCGCATCGTCGGCGACGCGCTGGCCACCCGCATGGGCCAGACGTTCGTGGTCGAAAACCGGACGGGCGCGAACGGCATGATTGCCGCCCGCATGGTGGCGCAGGCCAAGCCCGACGGCTACACGATCCTGGTCAGCAATTCCAGCTCGATCACCGTCAATCCCTTGCTCTACAAGGACCTGCAATATCACCCGCTGAAGGACTTCGAGCCGGTGACCACCGTGGTGTCCGTGCCCTTCATCCTGACCATCAACGCCGAGAATCCGCGCGTGGCCGGCGTGAAGGACGTCAAGTCGCTCGTCGACCTGGCGCGGCGCAATCCCAACACGGTCAGCTACGGGTCGGCCGGCAACGGCAACCTGATGCACCTGGCGGGCGCGCAGCTTGCCACGATGTCGGACGTCCAGATGCTGCACGTGCCTTACCGCGGGGCCGCGCCGATGGAGGCGGGACTGCTGTCCAAGGAAGTCGACTTCGGCTTTGACACGTTGTCCGGCGTGCCGCTCATCAAGGCGGGCAAGCTCAAGGCGCTGGCCGTATCCACCGCGCAGCGCTGGCATGACCTGCCGGACGTGCCCGCCGTGGCCGAGCTGGGCTACCCGGACTTCGACATCTCGTTCTGGGTGGGGGTGTTTGCGCCGGCGGGCACGCCGCCCGCCATCGTGGACCGCCTTAACCGCGAGATCGCGGCGGCAGCCAAGGATCCGGCGGTGCGCGCGCGGCTCGCTGCGCAGGGCAATCCCTCGACGCAATCGCCCAAGGAGTTCCGGCAAAAGATCGCCGACGAGCTCAAGCAGAACGAGACGCTCATCAAGCGCGCAAACATCAAGATCGACTGAACCGGCGGCGATGACCGCTTGGGCAACTGACAGGAAGGAGCACAAGGTGTCCTGGGAGAAAGAACTGCAGGAATTGGCGCTGCGCAAGGAACTGGCGGTGCGCATGGGGGGCGAGGCGAAGGTGCGCCGGCACCGCGAGAACGGCAAGTTGCCGGTGCGCGAGCGGATCGACAGGATGGTCGACCCGGCGTCATTCCGGGAAGTGGGGGCGCTGGCGGGCAGCGGCGACTATGACGCGCAAGGGCGCCTGATCGACTTCACGCCATCGAACCTGCTGATCGGCCGAGCCAAGGTGCAGGGCCGGCCGGTCGTCGTCGCGGCTGACGACTTCACCGTGCGCGGTGGCGCCAATGACGGGGCGGTCGGCGACAAGCTGGTCGAGTCCGAGCGCATGGCGCAGGACCTGCGCGTGCCGCTCATCCGGCTGGTGGACGGCACGGGCGGCGGCGGCTCGGTGCGCAACATCGAGATCAAGGGCCACACGCTACTTCCCAAGCTGCGCATGTGGCCGCTGATGGCGCAGAACCTGGCAACCGTGCCCGTCGCATCACTGGCGCTGGGGTCGGTGGCCGGCCTGGGGGCGGCGCGCGTGGCGGCCAGCCACTACTCGGTCATGGTGCGTGACACCTCGCAGCTTTTCATCGCGGGTCCGCCCGTCGTCGCGCGCATTGGCCAGAACCTGGACAAGAACGAGCTGGGCGGCAGCGACATCCACACCCGCAACGGCGTGGTGGACGACGAGGCGGAATCCGAAGAGGACGCCTTCGCGCGCGTGCGCCGCTTTCTTTCGTATCTGCCGCGCTCGGTGCACGAGCTGCCGCCGCGGGCGGCCGACCCCGGCCGGGCTGGCGCGCAGGACTGGCTGCGGGACGCAATTCCGTCCGACACGCGCGCCGTGTACAAGATGCGGCCGATTCTGGAGGCGCTGGTCGACGAGGGCTCGTTCATGGAGATCGGCAAACGCTGGGGCCGCGCCGTCATCACCGGGCTGGCCCGCATCGACGGCTGGCCGGTGGCGGTGTTTGGCAGTGATCCCTATCACTACGGTGGCGGCTGGGATGGCCCGGCCGCCGAAAAATTCACCCGGCTGCTGGATCTGGCCGAAACGTTCCACCTGCCCGTCGTCAACCTGGTCGACGTGCCCGGGTTCCAGATCGGGCTGAACGCCGAGAAGGCCGGCGCCATGCGCTACGGCGTGCGCGCGCTGACGGCCGTCGCGCAATCCACGGTGCCGTGGTGCTCGATCATCGTGCGCAAGGCGTTCGGCGTGGCGGCGGGCGGGCACCAGAGCGCTGGCCGCTTCAACTTCCGTTACGCATGGCCGTCGGCGCAGTGGGGCTCGCTGCCGGTGGAGGGCGGGCTGGAGGTTGCCTACAAGGCCGAGATCGAGGCCGCCGAGGATCCGCAGGCCAAGATGCGCGAGATCGAAGCGCGCGTCCGCAGCCTGACCTCGCCCTTCCGCAGCGCCGAAGCCTTCGTCGTGGAAGACATCATCGATCCCGCCGCCACCCGTCAGGCGCTGGAGGAATTCGTGGAGCTGGTGGCGCCGCTGCGCGAACCCGGTCCCCGGGCCTTCGGCTACCGCCCGTGATGCCGCGCCAGGAGCCCAACATGAAACGAGTCATCGTGGCCAATCGCGGCGCCGTCGCCCGGCGTGTCATCCGCGCCTTGCGCGGCCTGGGGATCGAGTCGGTAGCCGTCTATTCCGAGGCCGACCGCGATCTGCCGTATCTGTCGGAAGCGGACCTGGCCGTCCCGATCGGCGCATCGCCCGCCGCGCAGAGTTATCTGAACCAGGAAACGCTGCTGCGCGTCGCGCGTGAATGCGATGCGGATGCCCTGCACCCCGGTTATGGCTTCCTGTCCGAGAACGCGGCGTTTGCCGATGCCGTGGAGCAGGCGGGCCTGGTCTTTGTCGGACCGTCGCCGCGCTGGATCCGGATGCTGGGACACAAGACCCAGGCGCGCGACGCCATGCGGGCGCTGGGCATGCCGATGGCGCCGAGCAGCGCGGTGCTCGGCGACGACCTCGCGGCATTGCGCCGCGCGGCTGAGGACCTCGGGTATCCGGTGCTGATCAAACCTGCGTCGGGCGGTGGCGGCATCGGGATGCTGGCGCTGGAGGGGCCGCAGGACGCCGAGGCGCAATGGGCGCGCGCGCGGCAGATTGCCGAACGTAGTTTCGGCGGCTCGGACCTGTATCTGGAAAAGCTGCTGCGCGACCCGCGCCACGTCGAGTTCCAGTTCCTCGCCGACCGCCATGGGCAGGTGCGTTGCCTGTATGAGCGTGACTGCTCCATACAGCGCCGCCATCAGAAGGTGCTGGAGGAAGCGCCGGCGCCTGCGCTGCCGCGTGCGGCGGTCGAGGCCATGGGCGCGCGGCTGGAGGCCATGCTGGCGGGGATGGGCTACGACGTGATCGGCACCGTGGAGATGCTGTACACGCCCGATTCCGGCTTTTCGTTTCTTGAGATCAACACCCGCCTGCAGGTCGAGCACGCCGTGACCGAAGCGGTGACCGGCGTGGATCTGGTGACCGCGCAACTCCGGCTGGCGGCTGGCGAGCGCATGCAGGACGTGCTGCCGGCCGTGCCGCCGCTGAATGGCCACGCCATCGAGGCGCGCGTGTATGCCGAAGACCCGGTGCGCTTCCTGCCGTCGCCCGGCCCGCTGCGCGTATTCCAGCCGCCCGAGATGCCCGGCGTGCGCATCGAGACCGGCTACGCGGAGGGCTGCCGCGTATCGAGCCACTACGACCCGATGCTGGCGAAGGTGATCGCGCATGCCGCGACGCGCGAAGCGGCGCTGGATCTGTTGGCGGCCGCGCTGGTGCAGTTCCGCGTCGAAGGCGTCAAGACCAACATTCCTTTTGTGCGCCGGGTGCTGGAAGACCCGGTGTTCCGCGCGGGGCAGGTCAGCACCGGGCTGGTGGGACGCATGCTTGAAGAGGCTCAGTCGCAGGCCGCGTAGTTCCCTCGCAAGGGTCGTACCGAAACATCCATACCGATAACTATCAGGAGCAGGCAATGTTCAAAGTGGAAACCCCCGTGGTGGGCCGTGTGGTCGCCGTCACCGTCAGCCCCGGCCAGCGCGTCGAGGCGGGCGACAGTGTCGCCAAGGTCGAATCGATGAAGATGGAGATCCCCGTGGAAGCGGAGCGCGCGGGCGTGGTGGCGCGCGTGCTCGTCGGCGAGGGCGACGAGGTGGATGAAGGCCAGGCCGTGGTCGAACTGGAGTGATGCGGCCATGCTGATCCATACGGAACGCAGGGAAGCGGGGCGCGTCGCGTTGCTGACATTGCGCAATCCGCCGGTCAACAGCCTGAGCGCGGCGCTGCGTACCGAGTTGCACGCGGCCATCGAGGCCGCGCTGGCGGACGGCACGGTGCGTGCGCTGGTGTTGGCGGGCGACGGCGACTACTTCTGCTGCGGCGCGGAGATCCGCGAATTCAACACGTCCTTGCAAGCGCGCGAACCAACGCTGCGGTCGCTGATCGCGCAGATCGAGGGCGCGGCCAAACCCGTCGTGGCGGCGATTCACGGCGCGGCGCTCGGTGGCGGCCTGGAGCTGGCGCTGGGCTGCCACTATCGCGTGGCACAGGCCGGCGCGTCGTTGGGGCTGCCCGAAGTGAAGCTGGGCATCCTGCCGGGCGGGGGCGGCACGCAGCGCCTGCCGCGCCTCGTGGGCGTTGATCGGGCGCTCTCCATGATCGGCGGTGGGGATCCCGTCGACGCCCAACTGGCGGCGGAGTGGGGGCTGGTCGACGAGGTCTGCGCGAAGGACCTGATCGATCGGGCGTCTGCCTACGCGTTGGCCGTCGCGGACGCCCCGTTGGCCGGGCGCATCGTGGGCGCACGGCCGGTGGCAGCGCTCGCCGATTCCGGCGTCTACGAACGCGCGCGCCAGGAAGCATCGCGGCGCTATCGCGGCTGCGTGGCGCCGCTCGCCTGCGTGGACTGCGTGGAATACGCCGCGCGTTCAACACTGGATGACGGGCTGGCGTACGAGCGCGAACGCTTCCTGGAACTGGTGAACGGACTGCAGTCCAAGGCGCAGCGGCATCTGTTCTTTGCCGAGCGCGCCGCGGTGAAGTTGCCGCCCGAATGGCGCACGCAGGCGCAGATCTTCACGGTGGGCGTGGTGGGCGCGGGCACGATGGGCGGCGGCATCGCAATGAGTCTTGCCAACGCGGGCCTGAACGTGATGCTGGTCGAACGCGACGCGCAGGCGCTGGCGCGCGGGTGGGACGTGATCACGAAGAACTACGCCGCAACCGCCGCCAAGGGCAAGCTGAGCGCCGCGCAGGTCGAGGAACGCCAGGCACGCATCCGCACCAGCCTGCAGCTGGACGATCTGCGCGACGCGGATCTGGTCATCGAGGCTGCCTTCGAAGACATGGCTGTCAAGCGCGAGATCTTCCAGGCGCTGGACCGCGTCTGCAAATGCTCGGCGATCCTCGCGTCGAACACGTCGCGGTTGGATATCGACGAGATCGCCGGTTTCACGGAACGTCCCGCGCAGGTGCTGGGCATGCATTTCTTCAGTCCCGCGAACGTCATGCGGCTGCTGGAGGTGGTGAAGGGCGGCAAGACCGATGGCAACGTCGTCGCGGCCGTGTTCCGGCTGGCGCGCAAGATGGGCAAGCTGCCGGTGCTGGTCGGCGTGTGCGACGGGTTCGTCGGCAATCGCATGGTCAGCCCGTACACGCGCGAGGCGCACTTCCTGCTCGAAGAAGGCGCGACGCCGGCGCAAGTGGACGGCGCGCTGCAGCGTTTCGGGCTGGCGATGGGCCCGCTGCGCATGGCCGACATGGCGGGGCTGGACATCAGTTGGGCGTTCCGCAAGCGCATGGCCCCCACGCGGCCGGCGCACCTGCGCTACTCACGCGTGGCAGACCGCCTGTGCGAGCAGGGACGTTTCGGACAGAAGACGGGCAGCGGCTTTTACCGCTACGAGGCCGGCAGCCGCACGCCGGTGGAAGACCCGGATGTGCTGGCGCTGATCGACACCTGCGCGCGTGAAGACGGCGTGGCGCGCCGCGTGGTCTCGGACGAGGAGATCGTGCAGCGCACGATGTATGCGCTGGTCAACGAAGGGGCGCGCATCCTGGAAGAAGGCATTGCGCGCCGCGCATCGGACATCGACGTTATCTACGTGAACGGCTACGGATTTCCGGTGCACCGAGGCGGCCCCTTGTTCTACGCAGAGCAGCAGGGGCTGGCGCAGGTACTGGCGACGATCCGGCAATTTCACGCGGCGCACGGCGAACTCTGGCGTCCCGCGCCTTTGCTGGAAAGGCTGGTCGCGCAGGGTCGGACCTTCGCGGACTTGTGATGAACAGGGGCGCCGTGGATGCGCCCCGCAGAAGAATCAGGAGACAGGGCAATGCAGAGGGAAATGGAGGGCGCCGCGCCAAGCGGGCCGCAGGAGCAGTATTTTTCGAATCTCGCCGAGGGCCGCTTCCGGATCCAGCGCTGCGCGGCATGCCGCGCGCATCAGTTTTTTCCGCGCGTGCTGTGCATGCATTGCGGCGCGCAGGATCTGGCGTGGACCGAGCCTTCGGGCGCGGGCACGGTCTATTCGTTCAGCATCGTCCGGCGCAAGCCCGATGCGGGCGGCGACTACAACGTGGCGTTGGTCGATCTGCAGGAGGGCGTGCGCATGATGAGCCGCATTGACGGCGTCGCGCCCGGCGGTCTGCGCATCGGCATGCCGGTGCGGGCGCACGTGCTGCGCGGCGAGGGGCAGCCGCTGGTGGTGTTCGTTCCGGCGGAGGTCGCATGATGTCGCTGGAATCGCTGCGCGGTCAGGTCGCCATTGCGGGGGTGGGACACGCGGGGCTGGGCGAGGCCCAAGGGCATACCGAAATGGAAGTGCTGGCGCAGGCCGCCGCGCGCGCGGTCGCGGACGCGGGCCTGAACATGCGCGACATCGACGGCCTGGCGACATGCAGTTCGTCGGCCACGATGTGGAGCATGCCGGTTGCCGAGTATCTGGGCCTCAAGCCGCGCTACATCGAGGCCACGATGCTGGGCGGATCCAGCTTCGTCTCGCACCTGCTGCCGTCGGTGATGGCGCTGGTGTCCGGGCAATGCAACGCGGTCCTGGTCTGCTACGGCAGTACGCAGAAGACCGCGGTGTTCGGCCGCAAGGAGGGCGTCAAGGCGCGCACGCTGCTGGACCCGCAGCCGTTCGAGTATCCGTACTCGCCGTTGTCGCCCGTGACGTCCTACGCGCTGGCGGCCGCCCGGCACATGCACCAGTACGGCACGACGCGTGAGCAGCTTGCCGAAGTGGCGGTGGCGGCACGAGCCTGGGCGCGTCTCAATCCGGAGGCGGCAATGCGCGACCCCCTGTCGATCGCGGACGTGCTGGCTTCGCGTCCGGTGTCCGATCCCCTGACCGTGCGCGACTGCTGCCTGGTCAGCGACGGCGGCGGCGCCTACGTGATGGTCCGCGCGGACCGCGCGCGTCAGTTGAAGCAGCCCCCCGTCTATGTGCTGGGCAGCGCGACTGCAGTGTGGAACCGGCAGATCTCGTCCATGGAGGATCTGACCGTCACAGCGGCCGCGGAGTCCGGCAAGCGCGCGCTGGCGATGGCGGGCCTGACGGTGGCCGACGTCGACGTGGCCGAGCTGTACGACGCCTTCACGATCAACACGCTGCTGTTCCTGGAAGACCTTGGCTTCTGCAAGAAGGGCGAGGGCGGGGCCTTCGTGCAGGGCGGGGCGATCGCGCCCGGCGGCCGCTTGCCAGTCAACACCAATGGCGGCGGGCTGTCCTGCGTGCATCCCGGCATGTACGGCATCTTCCTGGTGATCGAGGCCGTGCGCCAGCTCCGGGCACAGGCGGGCGAGCGGCAGGTGCAAGGCGCCGACATCGCGCTGGTCCACGGCAACGGCGGCACGCTGTCCAGCCAGTCCACCGCCATTCTCGGCGGCCCGGCCACGCACTGAGTTCCCAGGAGAAAGATCCATGCTGGACAAGACAGTCGATTCCCTGGCGGCCGCGGTGGCGGGCGTGCAGGACGGGGCGGTGATCCTGATCGGCGGCTTCGGCGCCTCGGGTGTGCCGACCGAGCTGGTCTGCGCGTTGCTGGACCAGGGCGCGCGCGAGCTGACCATCGTCAACAACAACGCCGGCAACGGCAAGCGGGGGCTGAGCGAGCTGGTGCAGGCGGGCCGGGTGCGCAAGATGATCTGCTCGTTCGCGCGCTCATCCGACCGCAAGAACCCGAACGCCGCAGCCTTCGCGGACGCGTACCGGGCCGGCAAGGTCGAGCTCGAATGCGTGCCGCAGGGCACGATGGCCGAACGCATGCGCGCGGCGGGTGCTGGCCTGGGGCCATTCTTCACGCCCACGGCCTTCGGTACGCCGCTCGCGCGGGGCAAGGAAACCCGCGTCATCGACGGCGTGGGCTATGTGCTGGAGTCTCCGCTCAAGGGCGACTATGCGTTCGTCAAGGCGCGAACGGCGGATCGCTGGGGCAATCTGGTGTACCGCTACGCGGGCCGCAATTTCGCGCCGGTGATGTGCATGGCCGCCGCCACGACGGTGGCGCAGGTGGACGAGATCGTGGACCTGGGCGGCATCCCGCCCGAACACGTGATGACGCCGGGCATCTTCGTCAAACGGGTGGTGCAAGTGGGAGCGGGTCATGGGCTATGAAAAACTCAGCCGGCGCGACATCGCGCGCCTGGTGGCGGCGGACATCGAGGACGGCGCCTATGTGAATCTGGGTATCGGCATTCCGACGCAGGTTTCGGCCTTTCTGCCGCCGGGACGGGATGTGATCCTGCACACGGAAAACGGAATTGTCGGAATGGGGCCGGGCGATCCCGGCGCGCCGCTGGACCTGGACCTCATCAACGCCAGCAAGGAGGCGGTGACCCTGCTGCCGGGCGCGTCCATCACGGACCACGTGGTGTCGTTCGCCATGATGCGCGGCGGCCATCTGGACCTGACGGTGCTGGGCGCGTTCCAGGTGTCCGAAAAGGGCGACCTTGCCAACTGGGACACGGGCGCGGCCGATACCATACCGGCGGTTGGCGGGGCCATGGATCTCGTGGCCGGCGCGCGCCAGGTCTTCGTCACGATGGAGCACGTCACCAAGGACGGACAGCCCAAGATCGTGCGCGAATGCACCTACCCGCTGACCGGCGCCAGGGTCGTGGACCGCATCTATACCGACCTGGCCATCCTGGACGTGACGCCGGCAGGCATGCAGGTCAGGGCGATGGTGGCTGGGCTGGCGTTCGGCGAACTGCAGGCGCTTACCGGGTGCCCGCTCGCATTGGATCCCGGCTGGCGGACGCTTTCGGTGCATTAGCGGAGCGCTGCGCGCAGCGGCAGCGCCGGCTTCCCGCAGCGCCCGGCAAGACAGCGATTCCCGTGATTTCCCCGTGTTGACACGGCCAGTTTCCGATCCTTAGAATGTTCTAACAGAAAGAATAAGCGTTCTGCATATAAGAACGCGTCAGATAGGGAAGAGACAATGCACACCCAAGCCATGCCCGCGCGCGACGCGGGCGGCGCGCAGCTCGCGCAGCGTTTTCGTGACAGCGCGCTGTCGTTTTCGCGGCCACGCCAGGTCGACATGGATCTGCTGGTCCGGTTCGGCGTCCATCCGGTCCTCGTGCGCATCCGCGACGGGCGCGTCACGGCCGCCGAGCGCCCCGCGGCCCCGTTGCCTTCTTGCGACGTGGCAATGCAGGCCTCGGAAGCCGCCTGGTCGCGCTTCTGGCAGGCCGTGCCGGACGCCGGCTGGCACGACATCTTTGCGCTCGCCAAGCGTGGCGAATTGCGTATCGAGGGCAATCTCCAGCCCCTGATGGCGCACCTGCAGTTCGTCAAGGACCTGGTGGCCTCGCCGCGGGAGGTGCAGGCATGAAAGCGGCACTGGAACCCATCGTCGGCCGCTACGTGTCGTTCGACATCGCCGGCCGGCGCTGCCGCGTCTATTTCGAGGAGGCGGGCGAGGGCATTCCGCTGGTGTGCCTGCACACCGCCGGCGCCGACGGCCGTCAATACCGGCACATGATGTGCGACCCGGAGATCACCTCGCGCTATCGCGTCATCGCGCTCGACCTGCCGTGGCACGGCAAGTCGTATCCGCCCGAAGGCTGGCAGGACGAGGAGTACCGGCTTTCCACCGACCTGTACGTCGAGACCGTGATGGCCTTCTGCCACGCGCTGGCGCTGGACCGGCCGGCGCTCATCGGCTGCTCCATCGGCGGGCGCATTGTGCTGCAGCTCGCGCACCTGCATTCCCGCAATTTCCGCGCGCTGATCGGCGTTGAAGCGGCGGACCACCAGGCCCCCTGGTACGACACGTCATGGCTGCATCGCGGCGACGTGCACGGCGGCGAGGTCTGCGCGGCGCTGGTGTCCGGGCTGGTCGCGCCGCAGTCGCCCGCCGTGCATCGCCACGAAACCTTGTGGCAATACATGCAGGGAGGTCCCGGCGTGTTTCGCGGCGACCTGCACTTCTACCGGGTGGACAGCGACCTGCGCGGGCGCCTGGATGGCATCCGCACCGATCTGTGTCCGCTCTACCTGCTGACAGGCGAGTACGACTTTTCCTGCACGCCAGAGGACACCCTGCGCACTGCCGCCAGCATCCCTGGCGCGCAGGTGACCATCATGCGCGAATTGGGACATTTCCCGATGAGTGAAAACCCCGAGCAGTTCCGCGGCTACCTGCTGCCGGTGCTGGACGCCATCGCCCGCCAATAGAGCAGGCATTACCGACGGGCCGCTGTGGCCCGCATCCTCAGGAGACGACATGCGTTATCCGATCATCCTGGCCGGCGCTTTCGCGCTGGCCGCCGCAATCCCGGCCCACGCGCAGGAAACGCTGAAGCTCGGCGCGCTGGTCACCCTGTCCGGCGCGGGCGCTGCCTGGGGGCAGGGCATGAAGAACGCCGCGGAGGTCGCGGCCGATCAGGTGAACGAGGCGGGCGGCCTGGAAGTGGGCGGCAAGAAGTACCGCGTGCAGGTGGTGGCCTATGACGACAAGTACCAGGCGAACGAGGCCGTCACGGTGGCGAACCGCCTGGTGTTCGAGGACAAGGTGCGCTACGTGATCGGCCCGGTGGGCTCCGCGCCGGTGTTGGCGATCCAGCCGATGACCGAGAAAAACAAGGTCATCCTGCTGACGCTCGGTTTCACCTCCAAGGCGCTGGCCGCCGACAAGCCCTACACCTTCCGCCCCAACGTCACGACCGCCGAAGTCTCGCAGCCGCAGATCGACTGGCTGGTCAAGGCGCAAGGCCTGCGCAAGGTCGGCGCGCTGTTCCCTAACGACGAGACCGGCCAGCAGATCGCGCTGGACCTGGAGGCCGCCTACAAGAAGGCGGGCGCGGCGCTGGCCACCAAGGAATTCTTCGAACGCGACCGCGTCGACTTCGTGCCCCTGCTGACCCGCATGATGGCGCGCGGCATCGACGCCATCGAGCTGGACGGCAACTCCCCCACTACGGCGGGCCTCATCGTCAAGCAGGCGCGCGAACTGGGCTTCGAGGGCAAGATCGTGCGCACGGGCGGGCCGGCCACGCAGGAGATCGTCAACGTGGCGGGCAAGCAGGCCACCGAAGGCATGCTGGTCCACACGCCGATCGATCCGGACCTGCCCGCCACGCAGGCCTACGCCAAACGCTATGCGGCCAAGTACAAGCACGCGATGAATGGCTTCAGCCCGGCTTTCTACGATGGCACCAACATGCTGTTCGAGGCCATGCGCCGCGCGGGCACCGTCGAAGACACCGAACGGGTGCGCATCGAACTGGAGAAGCTGGATGGTTTTGAAGGCTCGCTGGGCAAGCTCAGCTGGACCGGGCAGGCCATGTACGGCATCAATCACCAGCTCAATGCGCCGTTCTACGTGGCCGAGGTCAAGGACGGCCGCGAGGTCATCCGCGCCCGCTGCACGGTCGAGAGTTGCCGCTAGCGCGGCGGAGGACACGACGTGGATTGGAGCATTCTGCTGGCGCAGGCCACGATCAACGGCTTGATCGTGGGACTGCTGTACCTGCTGATGGCGGTGGGCTTCACGCTGGTGTTCGGCGTGATGCGCATGGTGAATTTCGCGCACGGAGAGTTCTACATGCTGGGCGCGTTCGGCGCGTACTACCTGACCACTCAGGCGGGGCTGACTTTTCTGCCCGCCGTAGCGCTCACTTTCGCGCTGGCGGTCGCCGGGGGCGCGGTGCTGGAATGGGGCGTGCTCAAGCCGTTCCGGCGCGACGAGTTGAACGGCATGATCGCCACCATTGGCCTGGCGATGATCCTGCAGAACCTCGCGCTGATGTCCTTCGGACCGGATCCGCTGTCCATGCCGGCCGTCGCTCAGGGCACGGCGCGCATGGGCAAGCTGGTCGTGCCGCTGTCGCGCGTATACGTGGTGCTGTTCGCGCTGCTGGCGCTGGCGCTGCTGTACGGCTTTCTGAAGCACTCGCGGCCCGGGCGCGCGCTGCGCGCCGTGGTCGAGGACTTCGAGATCGCCGCGATCCAGGGCATCCGTTCGCGCATTTACTACCCGCTCGGTTTCGGCCTGGGCGTGGGGCTGGCGGCCGTGGCAGGCGCACTGATGGCGCCGCTGTTTTCGGTGTCGCCCTTCGTGGGGGCCACGCCGCTGCTCAAGGCGTTCATCGTGGTGATCCTGGGCGGACTGGGCAGCATTCCGGGCGCCGCCGTTGCCGGACTGGCGCTGGGGCTGGCGGAAAGCTACGGCAGCCTGCTGTTCGAAAGCAGCACCGCCGACATGCTCATCTTCGCCATCGTGATCGTCATGCTGGTCGTGCGGCCCAAGGGGCTGCTGGGCCGGGGGGAGGCATAAGCCATGACCGTACTTTCGCTTGAAGCCGGCATGGCGCGGCCCGCGCCCGTGCAATGGCTGTTGTGGCTGGCCCTGGCGGCGGCTGCCGTGACGCCGTGGTTTGCCGGGCCATTCGTGCAGCATCTGGCAGTGCTGACCTGCCTGAACGTGCTCATCGTCAACGGCCTGGCGTTGATCGCGCGCTGCGGCCAGCTGTCGCTGGGTCATGCCGCCTTCGTCGCGGTGGGCGCCTACGGCTCGGTACTGGCGGCGCGCCATCTGGGCTGGGGCTTTCTGCCTTCCATGCTGGCGGGCGTAGCCATCACCGCCGTCGTCGCGCTGGCGCTGGGCGCCATCATCCTGCGTCTGAAGGGCGTGTACTTCGTGCTGGTGACGTTCGCGTTCGGCGAACTGGTGCGGCTGGCGCTGTTGGACGGCTCATCCTGGTCGGGCGGCGCCAACGGCATCGCGGGCATCCTGCCGGCCGAACTGGCGGGCTGGGTGTTCGACAGCCGTGCCAGTTTCTACGGCCTGGCGCTCGCCGTGGCGCTGGGGTCCGTGGCGCTGCTGGCCGCGGTGGCCAGGCGCCCGTTCGGCCATGCCATCGACGCGGTGGCCGAAAACCCCGCGCTGGCAGAATCCACGGGCCTGTCCGTGCAGCGCATCCAGCTATGCGCATTCGTGGGCGGGTGCGCGCTGGCGGCGGCCGGCGGCGCCTTGCAGGCGCGGTATGTGGGCTACGTCTCGCCGGAATCGTTCAACGCCAGCATCTCCATCGGCTTCATCATCATGCTGGTCATCGGCGGCCGGCGCTCGGTATGGGGCGGCCTGATCGGCGCGATGGTGCTGACGCCGCTGCCGGAACTGTTCCGGGGGGCGGTCCAGACGCAACACATCTTTTACGGTGCGGCGCTGATCCTGATCCTGCGCTTTCTGCCCGCGGGCCTGGCTGGTCTGCCTGGGCCCTGGCAGGCGCGCCGCCGCAAGGAGTCACAATGAGCCAGCCTTTATTGCAGGTGAACGGTCTGTCTCGCAGCTTCGGGGGCCTGGCGGCCTTGCGCGGGCTGACGTTCTCCGTCGCCAGCGGCGAGATCGTGGGCCTGATCGGGCCGAACGGCGCGGGCAAGACCACCGCCTTCAACGTCATCAGCGGGGCCATGCCGCCCAGCGCCGGATCGGTGCATTTCGGCGGCCAGGACATCTCGGGCGCGCCGCCCAGCCGTGTCGTTGTGCATGGCCTGGCCCGCACGTTCCAGTCCACGTCGACGTATCCCGACGTGACGGTGGCCGGAAACATCCATCGCGGCATGCTGTCGCGGGTCAGGCATTCGTGGCTGCGGCGGCTGGTGGGGCGTACCGAGCACCTGTTGTCCGCCGATGAGGTCGCCCGCGAGGTCGATCGCCTGCTCACGCTGCTGGATCTGCAGGCGTGGCGCGAGGCACCGGCCGGATCGCTGGCCTACGGCCTGCAGAAGAAGCTGGGCATCGCCATTGCGCTGGCCTGCCGGCCGCGCATGCTGCTGCTGGACGAGCCGGCCGCCGGTCTGAACCATGAAGAATGCAACGAGCTTGGCCGTCTGCTGCGGCGGCTGCGGGACGAGGAGGGGCTGACGATGCTGCTGGTCGAACACCACATGGCGCTGGTCATGGAGCTGTGCCATCGCATCGTCGTGCTGGTCCAGGGCGAGAAGATCGCCGAGGGCACGCCGCAGGCCATCGGCGACAACCCCGCCGTGATCGAAGCGTATCTGGGAGCGCCCGATTATGCCCATGCTTGAAGTCCAGGATCTGAATGTGCGGTACGGGCAACTCGAGGCGGTGCGCGGCGTCAGCTTCAACGTCGAGCAGGGCGAGATCGTGGCGCTGGTCGGCTCGAACGGCGCCGGCAAGAGTTCCACGCTCAAGGCGCTGATCGGCCTGGCGCCGGTGGCAGGCGGCCGCGTGCGATTCGAAGGGCGCGACATTTCCCGGCTGGGGTCGGCCGCGCGCGTGTCGGCGGGCCTGGCGCTGTCGCCGGAAGGGCGCCGCCTGTTTGGCCGGATGACCGTGCTGGACAATCTGCTGGCCGGGGCCCACGCGGTGCGTTCGCGCGCCGGCGTGCGGGCGCGGTTGGACGAGATCTACGCGCTTTTTCCGCGGGTGCAGGAGCGGCGCGCGCAACTCGCGGGTTCGTTGTCCGGCGGCGAACAGCAGATGGTGGCCATCGGACGTGCGATGATGGCGCAGCCTCGGCTGCTGATGCTGGACGAGCCGTCGCTGGGCATCGCGCCCAAGATCGTGGCCGAGATCGCGGGCGCTATCCAGCGCATCAACCGCGACAGCGGCATCGCCATTGTGGTGGTGGAGCAGAACGCAAGGCTGGCCCTGCGGCTGGCGCACCAGGCCTATGCGTTCGAGCATGGCGAGGTGGTGCGCAGCGGCAAAGGCGCCGATCTGCTGGCGGATCCCTTCGTGCAGAAAGCCTACCTGGGAGTCTGAAATGAATGCGGCGATGAATGGGGCAAGCGCGGTGGCGGCGCCCGGCGCGCTACCCGAGTACGAGATCTACGCCGTCCGCTACGCAAGCATGGCGCGCCAGCGCCGCGACAATTTCCTGGGCGGCGATCCCCACGACGGCGACATGCCGATGGATTTTTTCGTGTGGCTGGTGCGCGGTGCGGGCCGGGTTGTGCTGATCGACACGGGCTTCAATGCCGCCATGGCGCGCCGGCGCCAGCGCGAGCTCATCCACTGCCCGATCGGCGCGCTGGCGGCGCTGGGCGTGCAGCCCGCTGATGTGCAGCACGTGGTGCTGACGCACCTGCACTACGACCACGCCGGCAACCTGGACCTGCTGCCCGAGGCGATCTTCCACGTGCAGGACGACGAGATGGACTACGCCACGGGCCGCTGCATGTGCTTTGAACCGCTGCGTCACGCGTACGCGGTCGAGGACGTGGTGTCGCTGGTCCGGCGCGTGTATGAAGACCGTGTGGTGTTCCATGACGGCGACGACGCGCTGCTGCCGGGCATCGAACTGCTGAAGATCGGCGGCCACACCAAAGGCCTGCAATCGGTGCGCGTGCACACGGCGCGCGGCTGGGTGGTGCTGGCATCGGATGCCAGCCACTACTACGAGAACATGGCGCGGGGTCGGCCGTTTCCCATCGTTTACAACACCGCGCAGATGCTGTCGGGTTACGCCAGACTGCATGCGGCCGCGCAATCGGACCAGCATGTTGTGCCGGGCCACGATCCGGCGGTGCTGCAGCGCTATCCGCTATTTCAGGATTCCCCCCACGTGGCGATGCTGCATCTGCCGCCGCAGGGGGAATGAGCCGGCGGCGATCAGCCGCGGCGCGTGCTTTCCGCGTACTCCATGTACAGCTGATGTGCACGGCGCGCGATCGGACCGTACTCCAGCGGGCGGTCCTCGACGCGGTTTACATGCACCACCTTGCCGTAGTTGCCCGACGAAAACACTTCGTCGGCCGCTTCGACGTCGGCGCGGGTCAGGCTGCGTTCCTGCACCTCGATGCCGTCGGCCTTCAGCAACGCCAGCACGCGGCGGCGCGTGATGCCGTTCAGGAAGGTGCCGTTGTCGACGGGCGTGGAGACGACGCCGTCCTTGGCCAACCACAGGTTGCTGGTGGCGAACTCGGCCAGGTTGCCCGCGCCGTCCAGCATGATGGCGTTGTCAAAGCCCTTTTCGGCGGCTTCGCGGATGGCGCGTTGGCCGTTGGGGTACAGGCACGAGGCCTTGGCGTCGGTGGGCGCCATGTTGGGCCACGAACGCGCAAAGCTGGAGAAGCAGGCGGAGAAGCCCTGGTCGCCCGGCATCGGCACCTTGAACACATGCAGCACGAACTGGGTCTTGTCGGCGTCGGGCAGCAGGAAGCCGTCGGCGCAGAAGAACATCGGCTTGATGTAGAGCTCGGACCCTTCCGGAAAGCGCGCCACGGCCTGCAGGCACAGGTCCTGGATTTCTTCCCAGGCCAGTTGCGGCTTCATCAGCATTTTTTCCGCCGAGCGCACGACACGCTGGCAGTGCAGGTCCAGGTCGGGCGTCAGGCCGCGGAAGGCGCGCGCGCCGTCGAAGACCATGCTGGCCATCCAGAAGGCGTGGTCGGCCGGGCCGAGCAGTTTGGGGTTTTCGGTGGTCCAGTGACCGTTGTGCCAGAACAAGGCATCCATGATTGTCTTCCTTCGCTTGAATCGGGTTGGCCTGTGCTGGCCGAGCCGCCAGAATACATGACCTGGCGCGTTATTCCTTGGCCAGCGCCGCCTGCACGCGGTCGGCGGCAACCGCGGGCATCCATTGCCGCCAGACGGGCGCGTATTGCTTGAGGAAATAACGCGCGGCGTCCTCGGGTTCCTTGCCTTCGTTTTCCAGCCAGCCCAGCGTGGCGTCGATGGCGTCGTCCGGCACCGTCAGCTTGGTCAGGAACTCGGTGATGCGCGGCGCCTGTTTGGCGAATTCGGCGTTCATGCCGGTAACCACGGGGTTGGGCTTGAACTGCGTGGCCACGGGATTGGCGCACTTGGGATCGGTCATGCACGTGTAGGCGGCCTGGTCGAATGCGGGCAGCTCCAGCTTGACCAGATCCAGCGCGCCGACCAGCGACGTGGGCGTCCAGTAGTAGAAGACGATATCGCGTTTGCGCTTGTAGGCCGACACGATCGCCGCCTTTTGCGCGGCGCCGGAGCCGGGCGCGAACAGGGAGTAATCCTTGTCCAGCTTCAGGGCGCGCAGCAGGTTGTCGTTCAGCGTGCCGCAGGCCCATCCGGCCGGGCAACCGTAGATGCGGCCGCGGCCCGGGTCCTCGGGGTCGGCAAACACTTCCTTGAAGCGGGCCAGGTCGGCGGCGGACTTGAGCTCCGGGTGGCGTTCGACGGTGTAGCGGGGCACATACCAGCCTTCGCCCGCGTCATAGACGTGGCCCACGCCCAGCACCTTGCCGCTGGCCAGCGCCTTCTTCCAGGCGCCTTCGATCTGGCCGGGCCAGACCTCGGGCGTGACGTCGACGTCGCCGCGTTGCAGCGCGGCCAGCATGGGCAGGGTTTCGCCGATTTCGACGGAGGTCTTGCAGCCGTAGCCGTGTTCCAGCACATAGCGTTCGATGCCGGCAAGCACCAGGTTGGATTCCCAGTTCAGGCCACTGAAACGGATGGGCCGGTCGACTTCGCAAGCCGGGGCGGTGGGGGCGGCCTGGACCGCGG
>NZ_JCBANC010000030.1:0-71929 GCF_059760815.1 Achromobacter sp. 1012554356
GGCCGGGTGGGTACGTGCGATCAGGCGGCAAGGCCCAGTTCGGGCAGCTTGATCTCGTCCTGCACGTAGTCGGTATAGAGCGCCGTGGTGTACAGCAGCCGCATCTGCGCGCCGATCTCGCAGATCTTCAGGCAGCGCTGTTGCAGGTCCACCGTGTTGGCGTGCTCCAGCACGATCTGGTAGCCGCGTTCGCCGTGGATCTCGTCGGACACGATGTGCAGGTCGAAGAACTCCACTTCCTCATCGGTGAAGCCGTACTTCTCGCGCAGGGTCGGCGTCTGCTTGCGGTAGATGGACGGCACCTGCGATTCCAAGCCCACCACCAGGCCTGCCACCGCCACGATCGGATCCTCGCGCATGGCCACGGCATAACACCAGCTTTGCAGCGCGCGGGTCGTGGGCGACATGTTGTCCGGATTGGTGACCCGTTCGCGGGTGGTGCCGCAGGCTTCGGCAAAGCGGATCAGCAGATCGGTATGGCGGTCGCCACCGATTTCCTCTTCGTACATGTTGGCCAGCAGGAAATCCTTGGCCTCGGTGTAGGTGTCCGGGGTGCGGGCGTACAGGTAGCCCAGGTAGTCGGCGAAGGGGCCGACGTAGTGATAGTGGTTTTCGGCCCAGCGCGACAGATGCTCGCGGCTCAGCTTGCCCTCGGCCCAGGCGATCGAAAAGGGCGATGCGTTTGCGCTCTTGCCCTTGATCGCGTTTTCCAGCGCCGTGCGGAATTCATCTCGGTTCATCAGTTCTGCCATGACTCGCTCCAGGTCCAGTGGGAGAAATTCCAGGCCTGTCTCAGCCCGGCCATGATGAACATTGTATACCGTCTACTGTTTTGGACCGCTAGGGCAATCCCGAGGTAAGCCCCTTAAAGAGGGACAGTTTCAAACAGATCAAGCACTTGGCCCCCTCAAGGCCAATTGGACCGAGACGCGTTGTCGGCGTACAATGAATACAATTTCAACGCAATACGGAAATACCATGAACACCCGCCACCCGCTGGGCGACGCCCCGATCGGTCAACAACTGCTCACCCACTACGCCCGCCGCGACGCGGTGCGCCACGCGACGCCGCTGTTTCCGTCGTCCTGGGCGGAACTGCTGGCTCCGTTCCGCAATGCCCGTCTGCAACCGCTGCGCGCAGCCGCACCCGCCGCGCGCACGCAACGCGACGACACGGTCTGCCAAGCTGGCTGAAAGAAAAGCCAGGGACTGAACGCCCTGGCTTGAAAAGCCCGGGACGCCTTCCCGGGCTGGCGCTACGCCGCTAGCGTCTCGCGCGCAGACTGGCCTGCATCCGGGCGTTTTGCAGCGCCACGCTCCGCTGACGGCGGGCGTTGCCGCCCGCGAGCGCCAGCACGATGGCAAAGCCCACGGTGTAGGCCAGCACGTCCCACCAGTCCGGCACGCTGCCGAACACCACGCGCAACACCGGCTGCTCGATGCGCCAGCCGAAATGCCGCGCCAGGTACTGGCCCAATTCGACCGCATAGCCCGTGAACAGCGCGGCCAGGGCCAGCGGCAGCACGCCCGCGCGGACGAAGCTGCGGTATAGCAGATAGGCCCAGCCCACCGCCACCACGTCGCCCACGAAACCACGCAGGAAGGGATAGGGCGCGCCCACGGTGGCGATCAGCGCCAGCACGGCGGTTACGGCAAGCAGGGCGGCGAACGCGCGCCCGTTGAAAGTCAGGGTCATTGAATCAGCAAACGTAAATAGTGAAACAGGGCTGGGGCGTGGCGACTGCATCAGCGGCGCCGCATCGCCCGCGCCCAGGCCGGTAACAAGGCCAGCGCGCAGGTTACCGGAAAAGCGCGTGCCGCCCTCCTCGGCCGCCTGCCTTGGGCGTACCATTGAGCGACCCCGACCCAGCCCAGAACGGGCGCGATCCTCGCGTCCGGCCACGTTCCCATGCTGCAGCCCGTTTCGGCTTCGACCGACCTGCCGGCGGCCCCCCCGGCCGCGCCCGCGCCTGTCCTTCAGGTCAGCACGCTTTCCCCACTCGCTTTCCCCGCCTTTCGCGTCATCTGGATCGCCAACCTGTTTGCCAATCTGGGCACCTGGGCGCAATCGGTGGCCGCGGCGTGGGTCATCACCACGGAGCAGAGCAGCCCGCTGATGGTCGCGATGATCCAGGTGGCGGCGGCGTTTCCGCTGGTCGCCCTGTCGATCCTGACCGGGGTGCTGGCTGACAACCACGACCGCCGCAAGGTGATGCTTGCGGGCATGCTGCTGGAGCTGGCGGGCGGCGTCTTCATCACCATCCTGGCCTTCGCGGGATTGCTGCACCCCATCACGCTGATCGCATCGGTGTTCTGCATCGCCATCGGCAGCGCGGTCGTCACGCCGGCGTGGCAGGCCGCCGTGGGCGAACAGGTGCCGCGCGAGCACGTCGGCAGCGCCGTGCTGTTGAACAGCGTCAACTTCAATGTGGCGCGGGCGGTGGGGCCGGCCATCGGCGGCCTGCTGCTGGGCGCGCTGGGCACGTCCTGGGTCTTTCTGCTGAACTGTTTCTGCTACGGCGGCCTGATCTGGGCGATCTGGCGCTGGAAGCGCGACTTGCCCGTACGCCGGCTACCGCCCGAAGGCCTCTTCGAAGGCGTGGTCGCCGCGCTGCGCTACACACAGCACTCGACCGTGACGCGCGTGGTGATGCTGCGCTCGTTCGCCTTCGGCCTGTCGGCCAGCGCACTGTGGGCACTGCTGCCACTGCTGGCGCACGAGCACGAAAGCGGCAGCGCGCTGCTGTACGGCTACATGCTCGGCGCGTTGGGCGTGGGCGCCATCCTGGGCAGCGTCCTGGTGCGCCGGGCGCGCGCGGCGTGGGGATCCGGCGGCCTGATCAGCGTGGCCGCCGCGCTGCTGGCCGCCTGCCTGCTGGCGCTGGGCCTGACCGATACGCTGTGGGTCGCGTTTCCGGCGCTGCTGCTGTCGGGCGGCTGCTGGATCGGCGTGCTGGCCACCTACAACACGACCGTGCAGCTGCTGGTGCCGGACTGGGTGAAGGCGCGCGCGCTGGCGCTGTACCAGACCGCGATCTTTGGCGGCCTGGCGGCGGGCTCGTTCATGTGGGGCCATTTCGCGGGCACGATGGGCGTGTCCGGCGCGATGTCGGCCGCCGGCATCGTGCTGGGCGTCACCGTGGCGCTGCTGTACCGCTCGCGCCTGCCGGAACAGGTGGACGCGCGATCGCTCACCCGCGCCGACGACACCGAACCGGCCCTGGCCGACGCTGGCTTCAACACGCAGCGCGGCGCGGTGCTGGTTGCGGTGGAATACCTGGTCAATCCGGACAAGCTGGCCGCGCTGATCCACGCCGCCCGGCCGCTGCGCCTCTTGCGGCTGCGCAATGGCGCGCAGCAGTGGCAGCTGTTCCGCGACCTGGAGCGCGAGGGCGTCTGGCGCGAGGTCTTCCTGGTGGAAAGCTGGATGCAGTACCTGCGGATGATCGACCGCATGACACTGGCCGACAAGATGGTGCTGGACGAGGTGCGCGCACTGCACGCGGGCGACAAGCCGCCCATGGTGTCGCGCAACGTCAGCTACCTGGCCATGAACGAGGCGCAGGGTTTCTCGCTGCGCCGCGCCCCCGATACCCGATGACGCGCGAGGTCCGACCATGCTTACCTCTTTGTGGCGCAACTGGCGGGCCTGGCGGCGTGGCGGGCCGCAGCTCGACGTCATCCTGTCCTCTGCCGATCCCCAAGCCCCACTGGCCGAACGCAATCTGTGGCTGGTCGATCTTGGCCGCTGGCTGAACCGGCCGGACGGCGAACCGGCGCAGGACGACGGGCGCGACCCGCGCCATGCCCGCTTGCGCTACCTGCTGCAGGTGCTGGAACGCAATCCCACTGTGGCGGCCCGCACGGCGGCCACGCTGCGCTCGGTGCTGGTGGACAACGACCCCACCGCCCTCCTGTGCGATACCGGCGTCGCCTCGCGCCCTGGATTCTGGGGTGAGTTCTGGCGCCGCATCGTGGCCTGGATGCTGCCGCCGACCGTCAATCAGGGCGATATGTCGGGCCTCTTCACGCTGCTGTTTCGCCGCGCGGGCGACGCGCAATGGATCGAGTCGCTGGACGACGAGACGCTGGCGCGCGTGCGCGCGTTGCTGCGTCTGGAAGCGCACAGCTTGGCGCAGGCAGCCGATGCGTTGCCTGCCCCCACGCCGGACGCGCTTGCCCAGCGGCTGGATCAAGCGCTGACCAGCAGCATGCAGGTGCTCGTCAGCCAGGTACGCGCCGTCGGGCTTAGCCAGGACATCCGCTCCCGTGTGCCGGGCCGCGTGGACGAGTCGCCGTTCTTCACGCTGGAGGCCACGGCAGCAGAACTGTTCGACAGCACGCCGGACACACCGCGCGAGGTGGTGGGCCAGCGCCTGAACGTGCTGCGCGCCTTGTTGGACGACTGCCGCGCGGCGGGGGACGCCGTCTACGAGGAACTCAAGCGCAATGGCGTCGCGGTCGACGTGGTCTACCAGATCGAGTGCATGAAGCTGCGCCTGGCGCGCATCGAGCTGCTGCTGGGCGTGTGGATCGATCCGACGCAGCGCCACCGGTACGCGTACCTGATCGCCGAGCTGATCCGCTGCACGCTGGCGCGCGGCAGCATCCGGCACTTGGCGGCGTCGTCGCTCGCCCAACTGGCGCGGCGCGTGATGGACCGCAGCGCCGAGACCGGCGAACACTACATCGCGCGCGACACGCTGGAATACATGGACATGGTCAAGGCATCCATGGGCGGCGGCTTTGTCGTGGCGTTCACGGTCTATGTGAAGTTCATCATCACGTCGGCCCACCTGGACAAGTGGGTGGAAGGCCTGCTGAACGCGCTGAACTACGCCGGCAGTTTTCTCGTGATCCAGTTCGCGCATTTCACGCTTGCGACCAAGCAGCCGGCCATGACGGGACCGGCGCTGGCCCGCCGGCTGGACGCGGCCTACTCGCCCGACGGGCGCGAGGCATTCGTGGACGACACGCTGGCGATGTTGCGCTCGAACGCCGCCGCGATCGCGGGCAACCTGGCCGTGGTGTTTCCGCTGGCCTGGGCGATTCAATGGCTGGCAATGCGGTTCCTGGAGCAGCCGCTCATCGATGCCGACAAGGCGCACGACACGCTGCAATCGCTGTCGTTCTGGGGACCGACCCCGCTGTATGCCGCGGTGACCGGCGCATTGATCTGGGTGTCCAGCCTGATCGCCGGTTGGGCCGACAACTGGTTCGCGCTGCATCGCGTGCACGACGTCATGGCGTACGGCCGGCGCACCCGCCACCTTCTCGGGGCGCGCGGCGCCGTGCGTTGGGCGGGCTTCTGGCGGCGCAACGTTTCGCAGATCGCCGCCAACGTGTCGCTGGGACTGATGCTGGGCCTGCTGCCGGCACTAGTCAGCGCGCTGGGATCGGAGCTGGAGGTGCGCCATGTGTCGCTCAGCGCCGGACAGATCGCGGCCGCAGTTGCAACGCTGGGCTGGGAACTCGTGCATACGCAGGTGTTCTGGCTGGCCGTGGCGGGCACCGCGGCGACGGGCGCGCTGAACGTCATCGTCAGTTTCGCGCTGGCCTTCAACGTGGCGCTGGCGTCGCGCGGGATGGGCCGCGACGATCGCATGTCGTTGACCGCTGGCGTGCGCCGCCGGATCCTGCGGCGCCCGGCAGCGCTGTTCTGGCCGGTCAAGCCGCGAGCGGCGCCTGTCGAGTCCTGATGCGGCGCGTGAATGCCTGACCGGGCGTGGCCGCAACGCCGCGCGATCAGAACGTGATCGTGGCGGTGACGACGTCGCGGTAAGTGCCGGGCCGGGGCGTCGTCTGCGCAGGCACGCGGCCATACACCGTGAAGGTCTGGTTGGCGCCCGTGCCCACGCCCGCCCGGGGCGCGCCGCCCGAGGCATCGCCCCAGACGGTGCCGTAGGCCGCGTCCTGGTAAAGCTGATAATTCACCGTGTCGGCGGCGGTCGTGTGCTTCATCTTGCGCGCCAGCACGTTGCCGGCGACCGAGCCGCCGTTCAAGGCCACCGAGAAGGCGTTGGCGTTGGTGCATCGGACGGTGATCTGGCTGTTGGCCGTGACCGCGGCGTTCAGCACGCCGCGCGGGGGAAACGCCATGTCCGTCGCGTTGATGGTGCAGTTCTTCTGCACGGTCGTGCGCACCACCAGGGGTATCGTGATGCGCTGGGTCGGCGCCGCCAGCGGGCAATTCGACAGGCCCGACAGCAGGCCGAACAGCACGTCCAGCGTGCCAGTCGTGGCATAGGTTTCGCTGTAGACCGTGTTGGCGTTGTTCACGGTTCTCACGGTGGACTGCCCGCCCGGAAGCTTGCCGTAAAACCGGAAGGTGGTCGACACGTTGCCGCCCCCCAGCAGCGGGCCGGTCATCGTCTGCGACGTGGGTTGCCCGGCGGTCGCCGCGCCCCAAATCTGGGTCCGCGCCGCGTCCGTGTAAAGGTTGTAGTTCATGCGGTTCGTGCCCGCGCCCAGGGCGCGCGCCGCGATGGACGGACTGGTATTGCCCACGCCCAGACTGAAGCACAGGCGCGCGCCGATGGCGAGCAGCGAGAAATTGCAGGTCACGGCGACCGTTCCGTCCGCCACCGTGTCCCCCGGCAGCAAGGGATTGACCGTACCGAAGTCCAGCGTGGCGGTCGTGCCCGCCGACAGCGCGCAGGTGTTTGCCTGCGCGGTTCCCGTGTACCCCGCGCATGCGCCCAGGGCGGCCAGCAGCAGTGCGATCCTCATGGTTGCTCTCGTTTGAATGGCTCGCACACGATCGGTCCCAGCGTCGGTAGCGGATCGGCATCCGAGCGCGCGTAATCGAACACGGCCTCGCACGACACGCCACCCCCGCGCACCCGCAACCGGTTGGTGGCCCCCACGTCCTCCACGAACGTCAGGCCGTCGTAGCCCACCACCGTGCGCTTGCCGCTCTCGATGTGGGCGACCTCCGCCCCGACCGGCACGAAGCCCCCGTCCGGCAGGGTCAGAATCACCGAGGCCGCGTCGTACTTTTCCACCTTGAACGTGGTCAGCACGCCGGCGCCGGACTGCGGCACGACGACCGCCCGCGTCGAGTCCAGCCGCACGTCCACGGGCAGGTCTTCCGGGTCGATGGAGATGCGGTTGGTCTGGTAGGCATTCAGGTCCGGCACCAGCAGGTGGCCGCTGCCATTGGTGCGGCCCAGCCGGCGGTTTTCGTGCAGCACCGCGACATCGGCCGTGCCCTCGGTGGAGACCAGCGCGAAGCTGTCGTTGATGCGGCGCGACGGGATCACGGTGCCGTCCATCATCACCAGCGACCCGGACGCCTGCACCGACGCCTGCGTCCTGCCGCCGTAGTCCTGCACCAGCCCGCTCACCAGCCCGTACTGGCCCAGATACTGGAGCTGGCCCTGGTTGAGCTGCATGCCGCCGCTGCGGCCATTCTGCACCGCCCACCCCCAGCCGCCCTCGTAAGGCACGCTGCTCTGCGCGCTGACGCTGTAGGTGTCCTCGCCGGCTTGGCGGCCGATCGACACGCCGGCCTGCGCGCGCTCGCCCAGCATCACCGCCAGGCCCAGGAACACGCCTTCCGAATTCGATTGCGAAAAATCCTTGTACGCGCTCAGCGTCAGGACCACGCGGCTGTGCAGGTTGGCCGTGTACGAGGCCGACCCCACCTTTGCCATCGGCACGTTCGGCATGCGGTAGCCGATGTAGCTGAGCGCCACGCTTTGCGAGCGGCCCAGCGGCATCGACACCGTCACGCGCTCGGTCTGGCGCGGCACCGGCGCGTCCTCGCGCGAGCCCAGGTCGCCATAGTTGCCGATCAGGCGTGTGGCCTGCGTATCCACGCTGAATTCCGGCCGCACGTACTGGTAGCCCAGGCTCACCTGTCCGCCGCTGAAGTCGCCCGCGCTGCCGGAAAGCGAGCCGCTCAGCACGCCCAGCTGCCCCAGCTTCACCATCGCGCCGGCGCCTGCGTTATACAGCCCCGGGCCGGCCTCGGTGTGCGCCTCCAGGGTCAAGTCGTCTGTGTAACCATAGCGGCCCGACGCGGTCAGCACCGGCTTGCTGTCGTAGTCGAACGAGCGCACGCTGAACTGGCGGCGCACAAAGCCCGCCTCGACCGACCAGCTGGACAGCCCCGCCGCCAGCATCCGCGGGTCGATGTACAACGGCACCGACGTGCTGACGGTGCGGCCCAGCGCGTCGCGCGTGATCAGCGTGGCCTGGCCCGCGCCGGTGATGCCCGGTATCTGGTTGACCACGAACGGCCCGGGCGGCACGTTGCCCGAATACTGCTGCACGCCATTGACGAACAGGGATACCGACGACGGCACGACCGACGACGCGCTCAGCGACGACACCGGAAACGTGACCAGGTCCGGGCGCAGTGCAAAGTTGCGGCCCCATTGAACGCCGGCCACGCGCACCGACCGCGACCAGTTCAGCGACGAGGTGATGGTGTCGCCCAGGCGCAGCGTGCGCAGGGTCTCCTGATCCGATCGCGTCCAGAACGTGTCGTAGCGCACGTATTCATCACCGCGCCCGCCCAGATACGCCGTGCCGGAATTGCTGAACACGCCGTTCGAATCGAAGTAGCGCTGTTCGGAATACAGCGACAGCCCGTACTCGTAGTCGGTCTGCGCATAAGCGTCGTAGTTCACCACCACGCCGCGCCCGGCCGTCGCGAGCGGCGTGGCGGGCAGGCCGCGCGTGTTCACCTCGTACGGCATGCGCAGGGAGTCGGGCAGCACCAGGTCCACCGTCTGCGCCGCCGGGTTGTACACGTAGCGCAAGCCCGCCACGGCATCCAGGCTGACTTCGCGCGTATCGGGCATGCCGATCGCGGACAGGTCCACGCCCAGCGATCGCAGCGCGGCGCCGCTGACGGACAGGCGCCCGTGCGTGTCGTGAAAGCGCAGCAGCTGGGATGTGTTCACGCCGTTGATGCTGACCTCCAGGTACACGTCGCGCTCGGCGATGCTGCCGAACGAGACCAGTTGATCGGGCGTATCCGCCGCCAGGGCCGGCGCACCCAGCAGGAAGAGTGCGAGACCCAAGGCGCGTTGCCCGCGGTGACGGGTAGCGCGCAATGCCATAGACTGCCCTTCTGTGGTTGCCGGCGGGCCATGCGGCGCACCGGAACGCGGTCATGCTGTCAACGCGGACTGACGGTGACCATGTCGCCGTTGATCATTGCCCTGATCTTCACCGGCCCGGCCGCGCCCTGCTTACCCGGGATGTTCCATTGGCGCGCACTGTTGGCCAGCGCATAGCCCAGCAGCCCCTCCATCTCGGCCACCGGCTTGCCTGCCGCATTCAGGATTTGCAGCGCGGCCACCTGCGCATAGCGGCTGCCGCTATTGGACAGCCGCACCACCCAGTCGCCGCCTGACCGTTCCACGCGCCACGCCAGTTCGGGCTCGGGAGACGGCGTCATGCCCGCCACGAACACCGGCACCGAATAGCGCAGGCGCAGCACCACGCCGTTCACGCCGGGCGATGACGGATCCGGAATCTCGTCGATGATCAGCCGAAAGCCCTGCTGCAGCGGCGGCGCGTCCTTGGACACGCGCACCAGCCGCACCAGTTGCTCGCCGCCCGGCGGCACCTGGATGATGGGCGGACTGGCCTGGATGACCTCTGTGGGCGACAACACGTCATCGCCATCCGCCTGTTCCCAGCCGTAGATGCGCACCTGGCCATAGATCGGCGTGGAACCCGGATTGCGCAGCATGATGCCGCTTGCCCCTTGCGTGGGCGCAAGCTCGACCAGCACCGGAGAAATCTGCAGGGCAGCCGCCACCGCTGCGCCGCCACAGCCCGCCAGGCAGGCCGCGAGCAGCGCCCGTAAAAACATCCGCATCGGGCGGCTCCCTTAGAAGTAGACCGTCGCGGTGACCGTGGAAGAGTAGGTGCCAGGCGCGGGCGTGGTCTGCGCGGGCACGACGCCATTCACCTGGATGGGCTGCGCGGCGCCGGTGCCGGTGCCGCCTACCCGGGCCGCCACGTCGGCGTCGCCCCACACGACCGTCGTGCTGCCCGGTTTGTAGAGCTGGTAAGCCACCGTCGCGGTATTGGCGCCGGCGCCGCTCATGAACCGTTGCGTTTCCGTCGAGCCCGTGCCCGTACCCGCATTAAGGCCAACGGTATACGGCGTGGTATTGCTGCAAGTAACGGAAAGATTGGTATTGCCGGTGACCGCGGTATTCAGCACGCCCTGGCTGCCGAAATTGAGGTCAGTCGCGGAAATGACGCAATTGGCGGTAATGGTGAGCGTGACGTTGAAATTGGCGGTGGCCGTCTGAGCGAGCGCAATGCCGGGCGCCGCACCACCGATAAACAAACACAAAGTCGCTGCGCGAATGGTCGAGCGTTTCATGAAAAATGCCTCCACGGTATACGGTTGCACCATCAATCTTGCTGCGGATAATCGTACGTCCAAATATTGGTATGCGGCACCAAATAGTTTCTTATTCAGGGGGTATTTATTACGATTATTAACGAATCAGCCCGGAATATCGCACTGCAGTAATTGATGTCTCCTCTGCGACGACCCGAAATTTCGTTGTACATATTGTTGTGATTGAATTTTCTGAGCAGTTTCATTACGTGACAATTGCGCGGGGATTATCCAAACCGATAATCGCGGCACGCGCGGGGTTCAAGCAGGCAGACCGCATTAGAATCTGACCCTACGACTCCGGACGCTTCGCCCGGACGCCCCTCGCAGCGCAGCCCATTCATGCTCTCGTTCTCCCGTAGTACCGTCTATCCGGCCGGCGTCGGCCTGCCCGCCGCCGAACGCCTGGGCGCCCTCATCGCCGTCATGCTGGCGGTCTGCATGGCCAGTCTGGACACGGCCATCGCCAATACCGCGTTGCCGACCATCGCGCGCGACCTGCAGGCCAGCGAGGCGGGTTCGATCTGGGTGATCAGCGGTTATCAGTTGGCGATGGTGGCGGGCCTGCTGCCGGCGGCCGCGCTGGGCGAGATCCTGGGACACCGGCGCGTCTACATCGTCGGGCTCGCGGTGTTCACGCTGGCCTCGCTGGCAAGCGGCCTGGCGCCTTCCCTGCCCGTGCTGGTGGCCACGCGCATCCTGCAGGGGCTGGGCGCGGCCGGGGTGATGAGCGTGAACGGCGCGCTGCTGCGCTTCATCTACCCCTCGCACATGCTGGGCCGCGGACTGGGCTTGAACGCCATGGTGGTCGGACTGTCGTTTGCCGGCGGGCCAACCGTGGCGTCGGCCATCCTGCTGCTCGGGTCCTGGCACTGGCTGTTTCTCGTCAATTTCCCCATCGGCATCCTGGCGGCGGTGCTGGCCCTGCGCGGCCTGCCCGACACCACGCGCTCCGGCCACGGGTTCGACGGCTTGGCCGCGCTGCTGTGCGCCATGGCGCTGGGGCTGCTTGTCCTGGCGACCAATGAACTTGCGCACGGCGCGCCGTGGCCGCGCGTGGCGCTGGAAGGCGGTCTGGCGGCCGCCAGCCTCTGGCTGCTGATGCGGCGCCAGGCCGGCCACCCCGCACCCATCCTGGCGGTGGACCTGCTGCGCCGCCCCTTGTTTGCGTTGTCCGCAGCCACCGCGGTGTGCGCGTTCGCCGCCCAGGCGCTGGCCTTCGTGTCGCTGCCGTTCCTGTTCCAGTCGGTGCTGGGCTACAGCCAGGTCCAGACCGGCTTTCTCATCACGCCATGGCCCGTCGTCGTGGCCTTCATGGCGCCGATCGCGGGGCGGCTGTCCGACAGTTATCCCGCAGGCATGCTGGGCGGCGTGGGGCTTGCCCTTCTGGCGCTGGGCATGGCGTTGCTGGCGCTGATGCCGGCCGACCCGTCGGTGCTGGACATTTCGTGGCGCATGGCGATCTGCGGCGCGGGCTTTGGCTTTTTCCAGTCGCCCAACCTGCGGGCCATCATGACCTCCGCCCCGGCGTCGCGCGCGGGCGGCGCCAGCGGCATGATCGGCACGGTGCGCCTCTTGGGACAGGCCACGGGCGCGGCCATGGTCGCCGCGTGTTTCAACGTGTCGACCACGCACGGCGCCATCGCCGCCCTGTGGCTGGGCGGCCTGTGCGCCGGGCTGGCCTGCATCGCCAGCTTTGCCCGCCTGCGGTTCGACGCGAGTGAACCGGTACAGACGCCGGCGTCGCGCTGACGCGCCGGCGGTCCAATGACAACGTAATCACGCAACACTGTTGCCGTTCATGTCGATATATTCAACCGCACGGACGTCATATTCGTAAGATGTGCAACATCCGCTAAATATGGTTCTGGCGGGGCCGTTGTCCTTATGCAGGCTTGCTGCACCTTTGGGACGACGCGCATGACACAGTTTCTGAAAGACATCACCATCCGCCGCATGATCCTGGGCACCTTGCTCGTGATCAGCCTCTTCATCGCCGGCTTGTCGGCCATCAGCGTCCATGGGCTGCGCAGCGCCGGCGAAGCGCTCGCAGCCAGCAACGAACTCCTGCACGAGGTGTCCGCGCTTTCCCGCGTCAACGACCAGATCATGCGCGCCCGGCTGCGGCTGTCGCGCCAGCTGGAATATGTGGCCGAGGGCCAGAAGGATCAGGCCGCGGCAGAAGGGCGCAGCATCGACACGGCGCTGGCCGAAGCCAGAAAGCAGCAGGCGCAGTTCATCGAGCTGGCCCGCCGCGACGCGCCGGCGGCGCTGCTGGACGCCATGCGTTCCGGCTTTGATGCGCTGGCGGAGGGCATTACCGTGCAGCGCCAGCATCTGGAAGCGGGAGCGGTGGACAAGGCCCGCGCCCAGGCGGCCGGGCCGGTCGTCACAGCCAGCCGCAGTTTCGGCAAAAGCATGGAGGAATACGAGGCGTACGCCAAGGCACGCGAAATCCAGCTCTGGGCCGACGCCGACGCGAACCGCAGCCAGGCCTACGTCGGCATGGGCGTGGTGCTGGGCATCTGCCTGCTGCTGCTGATCCTTGGCGACCGCTACGTCGTGTATTTCGTCAAACGTCCGCTGGATTCGATCAAGGGCCATTTCCAGCGCATCTCGGGCGGCGACCTGACCACGCCGATTCCGTCGTTCGGCAAGAACTGCGTGGGCCAGATAATCCCCTTCCTTCAGGAAATGCAGGCCAGCCTGGTGCGCACCGTGCATGCCGTGCGCGACGGCGTGGTCGAAATCAACACGGGCTCCAGCGAGATCGCGGCGGGCAACCAGGACCTGTCCAGCCGTACCGAACAACAGGCGGCGTCGCTGGAGGAAACCGCGGCCAGCATGGAGCAACTGCTGTCCACCGTGACCAGCAATGCCGAAAACGCCCGGCTGGCCAACGAAATGGCCAGCACCGCGTCCGAGGTGGTGCAGCGCGGCGGCGACGCCGTGCAGGCTGCGGTCAGCACGATGCGCGAGATCGCGCAGGATTCCAGCCGCATCGAGGACATCGTTGGCGTGATCGACGGGATTGCGTTCCAGACCAACATCCTGGCCCTGAACGCGGCGGTGGAAGCGGCCCGCGCGGGCGAGGAAGGCAAGGGCTTTGCCGTGGTGGCCGCCGAGGTCCGGTCGCTGGCCCAGCGCAGCGCCAGCGCCGCCAAGGAGATCAAGCAATTGCTCGATGCCTCCGGCGCCACGGTGCAGGCCGGCTCGGCGCAGGTCGAAGCCGCGGGCCTGACGATGACCGAAATCCTGGAGACCATCGAACGGCTGACGATGCTGGTGAACGACATCGCCACCGCGTCCAACGAGCAGGTGACCGGCATCGACCAGGTCAATACCGCCGTCACGCAGATGGACCAGGTGACGCAGCAGAACGCGGCGCTGGTCGAGGAAGCGGCGGCGGCCGCGTCGTCGCTGGAAACGCAGGCCCAGCGGCTGCAGTCGGCGGTCAGCGCATTCCGACTGCCGGCGCAGGGACAAGGCGCCGCGCAGCAGGCGGTGCCCGCCTACGGCCAGCCGGCGCTGTTGCCGGCCTGATGGCGGCATGCCCGGGCGCGGGCGCTGTTCCTGGCGCCGGTCCCGGGACTATTCCTTCACGTAGCAGGGATACAGCGCCTGCTGCGCCCGCGACCGGGCGGGGTCCACGTCGAACGCCACGATGGACTCCGTATCGGTGCTTTGCGCCAGCGGCTCGCCCCCCGGCTGGAACGCAAACGCCACGCCGCCGAACACCTGTCCCTCGGGCGTGCGCCCGGCACGGTTCGAGCTGACCACATAGCAGCCGGACACCAGCGCGGCCATGGCGCCGGCGGTCAGCCAACGGCCGCGCGACGCGCCGCTGGCGCGCGGCACGACGATCAGCTCGGCCCCATCGCGGCCATAGCGGCGCGCGCGTTCGTTGAACATCAGCTCGGTGCACAACAGCACGCCGACGCGAATGCCGCCCACGTCGGCGACCTCGAACCCGTCCCGCGCACTGTGAAACCAGGCCGCCTCGAAAAAGCCCGGTTCCTGCGGAAAATACTGTTTGTGATGCAGCGCCGCATAGCGCCCGTCCTGCAACGCGAAGGCTTCATTGGCAAGCCGCTCGCCGGCGAACACAGGGCGTGAAGACACGATGGCAGGCACGTTCAGCGCCGCCAACGCGGCAAGACCCGCCTCGTGGATGCGCACCGACTCGGCGGCCAGCGCGGCGTCATAGGACGGCGACGCCGCCAGCCAGGGGCCGAACGGCATCTCGTTGGTGACCAGCAGGTCAGGCGCCAATTCGTCGATGCGACCGGCGATGCCTTCCCAGTTCGCGCCTTCCGGCATCAGCCCCGCCGGGCCTTCCATCATGCAGATCCGCATGCACACCCCTTTTTCGAAGCGCCGTTGATGCGCTGTTGTCTTGGCTTTGGTGGCGCTGACGCGTTGTTTACAGCCGCGCGGCGCGCATCAGACCGCGCGCGGCGACAGTTCAATGACACACGCGTCGATGCCGTGTTCCGCGCTAAGACGATACTGGCCAAGCCCGTCCCGCCCTTCGGCGTGCAGACAATCGTAGCGCGAGGCCAGCCGATGCTGCGCGCCGTCCAGCTCAACCGTCAGACCGTCACCGGCATTGAACACCAGCACGCTCGACGCGCTGCTGTGAAACACCCAGGACTGCGCGCCGCGCACCCATTGCAGGCGGGCGTGCCACCGGCCGGGCGCGTAGATCAGATTGAAGTCGCGGATCGGGCCGTCGAGCAGACGGCACGCCACCTGCGCGTCGCCGGAAAACGCATACGCCGTGCGCGGCGCCAGCGGCGGCTGGCGCTGCCCGTCCACCGTCAGTTCGATGCCGTGGCCTTCCAGCACGGTGATGATGCGCTGGTAGCCGCCAAAGGCAGAAAAGCCGCCATCTTGCGCCACATCGGCCAGCGAAAGACGCCAGCCGAACGACGCCGTATTGCCGCCGGGGTTGCAGGCAACTTCCTGGGTCGTGCCCCCGCCATTGCGCCACGGCATGCGGGGATAGTCCGCGGCCCGGTACAGCCGCACGTCGGAGGGGGTCATGGTCACGGATGCGTCCTTTAGGATCGGGCGGAAGACAGGCGAAATTATAGGTGCCCTGGACGCGCCGCCCCGGAATCCGTATACTCCCCCCCTGTATCGAATCGGAGCCTGCCGTGCCGCACTCCCCAGAAGAAAAGAAACGCGTTGTCACCCGCTTGCGCCGCATTCAAGGGCAGGCGTTAGCATTGGAACGCGCGGTGAACGAAGGCACGGAATGCGGCGCGCTGCTGCAGCAGCTCGCGGCGCTGCGCGGCGCCACGAACGGCCTGATGGCCGAAGTGCTGGAGAGTCATCTGCGGGAAACGTTCCTGCAGTCTGCTCAGAAAAGTCCGCCGGACCCCAGGCCCGAGACCGAATCGCAGATCGATGACCTCATGCGCATCGTCCGTTCCTATCTGAAATAAACCCATCTACGTGGAGCATCGCTATGAAATCACGCGCAGCAGTCGCATTCGGCCCCGGCAAGCCCCTGGAAATCGTTGAAATCGACGTCGCGCCCCCGCAGCGCGGCGAAGTGCTGGTGCAGATCACGCACACGGGCGTCTGCCACACGGACGCCTTCACGCTGAGCGGCGACGATCCCGAAGGCCTGTTCCCCGCCGTACTGGGTCACGAAGGCGCGGGCGTGGTGGTGGAAGTGGGCGAAGGCGTGACCTCGCTGAAACCCGGCGATCACGTCATTCCGCTCTACACGGCCGAATGCCGCGAGTGCAAGTTCTGCCTGTCGGGCAAGACCAACCTGTGCCAGAAAGTGCGCGCCACGCAGGGCAAGGGCGTCATGCCGGACGGCACGTCGCGCTTCAGCTACGAAGGCAAGCCGCTGTATCACTACATGGGCTGCTCGACGTTCAGCGAGTACACCGTGGTCAACGAAATCTCGCTGGCCAAGATCAACCCGGCGGCCCCGCATGAAAAGGTCTGCCTGCTGGGTTGCGGCGTGACGACCGGCATCGGCGCGGTGCACAACACTGCCAAGGTCAAGGAAGGCGACACCGTCGCGGTGTTCGGGCTGGGCGGCATCGGCCTGGCGGTCATCCAGGGCGCGGTGCAAGCCAAGGCCGGCCGCATCATCGCCGTCGACACCAACCCGAACAAGTTCGTGCTGGCCAGCGCCATGGGCGCGACCGACTGCATCAATCCCAAGGACTACGACAAGCCCATCCAGGAAGTCATCGTCGAACTGACCGACGGCGGCGTGGACTTCTCGTTCGAATGCATCGGCAACGTGCACGTGATGCGCGCCGCGCTGGAATGCTGCCACAAGGGTTGGGGCGAGAGCATCATCATCGGCGTGGCCGGCGCCGGTCAGGAAATCAGCACGCGTCCGTTCCAGCTGGTGACGGGCCGCGTGTGGCGCGGTTCAGCGTTCGGCGGCGTCAAGGGCCGCACGCAGCTGCCGGGCATGGTCGAAGACGCGATGAGCGGCAAGATCGATCTGGACCCCTTCGTCACCCACACGCTGCCGCTGGACCGTATCAACGAAGCCTTCGATCTGATGCATGAAGGTAAGTCGATCCGGACGGTGATCCACTACTGACGTAGGCGTTCTCGCGGTAGACGCGTTCGGTATTGCCGACGAAGGTCGCCAGCGAAAACTCCTTGAGCGCCGTGCTGCGCGCATCCACGCCCATGGCGTGCAGCACGCCGCGGTTTGCCAGAATTTCCGACAGCGTCCGGGCCACCGATTCTGGGGACCCGGGCGGCACGATCCAGCCATTGCGGCCTTCGGTGACGTTTTCCGTCAGACCGCCCACGCTCGTCACGATGACCGGCTTGCCCGCGGCCATCATCTCGCGGCACGCGAACGAAATCGTCTCCAGCCGCGACGACAGCACAAACCCCACATCCAGCGCCGCCAGCACCGGCTCGACGTTGTCGAGCATGCCGGTGAAGACCACCTGATCCTGCATGCCCAATCCGGCAACCTGGTTGAGCATGTCGTCGCCCGGCATCGCGCCCGCGATCAGGATGGCGACCTGCTCGCGCTGCCCGGCGGGCAGCAGGGACACGGCCGCCACCATGTCGATCCAGCTCTTGTAGTCCGCCGTGCCGGCATTGCTGCCGATCACCAGCCGGTCGCGCAGCGCGGGCGGCAGAAAGCGCGTGCGCGCGTTGACGGTTTCCGTGCGGCAGGCCGGACGGTACTTCTGGGTGTCCACGCCGTTGTGCACCACGCGCAGATCTTCGTTGCGGAACACCGATTGCCGCATGCGCCGGAACGTGTGGCTGCACACGCAGATGACACGGTTGGTGCCCCACTTGGCCCGCACGCGCACGCCCAGGCTGTTGGCGTCGCGGTCGTTGTGCTGCGTGTACACGATGAACGGGCGCTTACGTCCCATGCCCATGGTGGCCAGCATGCACAGCCGGTGATCCGCGGAACCGTTGACGTGGATGACGTCGAACTGTTCCTGGCGCACCAGGTGGCGCAGGCGGCGCAGCGCGGCAAGCTGTTCGAACAGGCTGCCCTTGAATTCGAGGTCAACGGTGCGCAGGCCGGGCAGGGCCTCGGCTTCGGCCAGCAGCCGACTCTTGCGCGGCGCGCCGACCATGACCTGCGATTTCTGGCACAGGATACGCGCCAGCGACATCACGTACGTCGTGTGGCCGCCGCCATCGCCCTGGTGGAAATTGGTATAGAGGATCTTCATGATTCGGGTCTCGTCGGCGGTTGCAGGGAGGGAGCTTCAAGCAAACAACTCCAATGCCGTTTTTCAAATACGTCGTCGCCCAGCCGGCTCAGCAGCGACAGGTTGTAGACCTGGACGCCCCGCGCCCGCAGCAGCTTGCCGGCCTGCCGGAACGCGGGTTCGATGTGTCCCGCAAACTGGCGGTCCAGCGCGGTAGGCAACTGCGCGCCGGCGCTTTCATAAAAACGCGGGCCCGCGGTGGCCGTCAGATCCAGGCCATGCAGGTAGACCGTCTTTGCGCCCAGCCACGCCAGCAGCTGCAAAGCCGTGTAAGCCACCGTCCCGCCGCCAAACAGGCCGCGGGCGGCATTCAGACTGAAGCCGTGGGCGTGCATCGGATGATGCGCATCGAACAGCACCAGTTCCTCGTCAGCGCGCAGTTGCGACTCAAGCGCCTGCGGTTGCGCGCGCGGCCGCTGCGCGCGCTGGTGCACTTCCTCGAACAGTGCGATGCGGCAGCGCACCGCCCGGTCGTCGAACAGCAGCGCAATCCAGCGGTACACCTCGGGCGTCACAAACAGGATCAGATCCTGCGCCAGCACCTCGGCCACCAGGTCGCGGCGCTTCTTCACAAACCCCGCGTCGAGCATGGCGTAGTAATCAAACCGCAGCGCCGGATGACGGGCGCGCAGGGCAATCGAGCCATTTACGCCCATCACTGAGCGCATCCGGCATTGGGTGTAATCAATCTGCGCGACGGAGGGGCCGCTGAGGATCAGGTGCGCATCGCCGCCGATGCCTCGCGGTAATTCATCCAGCGGGAGGGTCGCCGGACCCCGCACGCCATGCACATCGCAACCGGTCAGCCGCTCCGGGCCGTCGCGGCGCACGGTCACGAAGGGCCAAAGCGTTTCGTTGTGACGGTCCGCCCTGGACCGCGTGTAGCGATACAAGTAGCGCAGCCCTTTGGTCACGGGGCGCGAGCGCAGCAAGCGGGGGACGAGCGCAAGACGGTGCATGATGGTTGCGCGAGTACCGCGGCGTAGCCTTACAACAGCCTGATTCTACGCAGCGCCCTCTGGGAAAACGCGAGGGGATTATGTGAGATGTAACCCTTTGAAGTTTCAGTCAATCTGCCCCCAAATTTGCGCGCGGCAGCGTCCGCTACGGCCCCTTCTTTCACGCGGCGGAAAAAAGGCGATTCCCCCGCGAGCATGCCGATGCGGCACGTCGGCCGGCCTCGTGCCGATGGCGTCCCCCGAACGTACGACCCGTTGGCCGCCGATTACGTTTTGCGCCAAAGAAGTCGTCGTCTGATATCGTTCCGGCATCCTTCCCCGCTTTCCAAGTCCCCTCAATGAGCGCCATCCGCCCCGACCACCCCGACCTGCAGGACGCCATCGCGGATGCCATCAGCACCGCCACGCGGGGCGCCGGCCGCGTCAACATCCTGGTCGCCGGCAAGACAGGCGTCGGCAAGAGCACGCTGCTCAACGCCGTGTTCCGCGGCGATCTGGCCCGCACGGGCGCGGGCAAGCCCGTCACCCAGACCACCCAGGAATTCACCCGGCCCGGCCATCCGCTCACGATCATCGACACGCGCGGCCTGGAAGTCGGCGACTACGAGCAATCGCGCGCGCAGCTTGCCGAACTGATCCAGGAACGCTCGGCGTCGGACGATCAGGACCGGCACCTGCACGTGGCGTGGCTGTGCATTCAGGACAGCAGCCATCGTGTCGAAGACGCGGAAATCGAACTGTGCGACATGCTGGACAAGGCCGGCATCCCGGTCGTCGCGGTGCTGACCAAGGCGCGCAAGAACAGTCCTTTCGTCGAAGACGCGCGCAAGCTGTTGCCGCGCGCCAGGCAGGTCGTGGCGGTGCGCGCGCTGCCCGAATGGATCGAGGAGCTGGACGCCGAATTGCCGCCCATGGGGCTGGACCGCCTGATCGAGGTGACAGCCGAACACGTGCCCGAGGCGCAGCAACGCGCCTACGCCAACGCGCTGTCCACCCGCAACAAGAAAGCCCTGGAAGTAAAAAAAAAGCGGGCTGAGATCGAGGTGAACGTGGCCGCCGGTCTGGCCGCCTCGGCCGCCGCCGCGCCCATTCCATTCTCCGACGCCTTTGCGCTGGTGCCGATCCAGGTCGGCATGATCGCCAAGATCGGCATCACCTTCGGCATGGAACTGAACACCACCGCGATCACCACGCTGGTGACGTCCACGCTGGGCGCGTCGGCCGCCACGCTCATCGGCCGCTCGGTCGTCTCGGGCATGCTCAAGTTCATTCCGGGCGCCGGTAGCGCCGTCGGCGGCACCATCGCCGCGACCACCGCTGGCGCCATCACCAAGCTGCTGGGCAATGCCTACATCGCGGTGCTGCACGACTTCTGCCTGAAGAATCCGGGCAAGGACATCGACGTCCCGATGATCGCGCAGGCATTGAAGCAACGCGTCAAATTTTGATCGCGGGCCGATGCAATTAATTGAGTTTGTGCGACACGATTCGATAGATTGGTCTTTTTCGTGACAGTAAGGTAAATATTGCCGGCTTCACGACGTAAATCCGTATAACCCCTAGTTCTTCAGGGCACATCCGCGCAGGCGCGTTGTCCCAACGCGGCCGGAGCGCGAGCCCGCCGCCTCCAATGATCCTCGCCAATTCCGACGTCATGTACCGCCACCTGGTGCAAGGCGTCGTCGACTACGCCATCTACATGCTCAACCCGGATGGCATCGTCGCCAACTGGAACGCCGGCGCGCAGCGCGCCAAGGGCTACACCGCTGCCGAAATCGTCGGCCGGCACTTTTCCTGCTTCTACACCGAGGAAGACCAGGCGCGCGACGTGCCCCAGCGCGGCCTGGCCACCGCGCGCGAAACCGGCAAGTTCGAAGCCGAAGGCTGGCGTGTGCGCAAGGACGGCTCGCTGTTCTGGGCGCACGTCGTCATCGACGCCATCCACGACGACTCGGGCGCGCTGATCGGCTTTGCCAAGGTCACGCGCGACAACACCGAACGCCGCGAACGCGAGCAGCAATTGTTGAGGGCCAAACAATTGGCCGACCACTACAACAGCGAGCTCACGTCCATGTCGTCCTTCCTGCAGGCGGTGGTGTCGCACATTCCGTCCTGCGTGCTGGTGCTGGATGCCGTGTCGCGCAAGTTCCTGCTGGCCAACCGGCAGGCCGAGGAAACCTTTGGCGGCAAGCCAGGCGGCCTGGAGGGCAAGACCGCGAAGGATTGCCTGCCCGACCTGGTGTGCGCGTTCTTCGACCGCCTGACCAACGACGCGCTGCGCTCGGACGGCGCCATGCGCGAAGAGGAAGAGGAACTGGCCACCGCGCGCGGCCCGCGCACGCTGCACACCAAGACGCTGGCGTTTCACAGCAACGACCCGCGCTCGCGCTACGTGCTGCTGATCGCGGACGACGTCACGGACGAGAATGCCGCCCACGCACAGGTGCGCTACATGGCGCACCACGACACGCTGACGGGCATGCCCAATCGCCGCCTGTTCCGCGACCGGCTGCTGAGCGCGCTGGGCGCAAGCCGGGACCGCTCGACCGCGGTGCTGTGCCTGGACGTGGACAACTTCAAGTGCGTGAACGACACGCTGGGCCATCAGTCCGGCGACGAACTGCTGCGCCTCCTGGCCAAGCGGCTGCCCAAGCACCTGCGCGAACAGGACACGCTGGCGCGGCTGGGCGGCGACGAATTCGCTATCGTGCTGCCCAACATCGCCGAACAGGACGACGTGCGCAAGCTGGCCGAGCGCCTCATCGAAGCGGTGCGCCAACCCTTCGAGATCGCGGGGCACACCGTGCCCGTCAGCGTGAGCATCGGCATCGCCATATCGGAATCGCAGTCGCTATCGGCCGACCACCTGCTGCGCTACGCCGACATGGCGCTGTACGAAGCCAAGCGCAACGGCCGCAATTGCCTCGCGTTCTTCGAGCCGGAAATGGAAGCCGCCGCGCTGCGGCGCCACGAGGTCGAGATGGATCTGCGCCAGGCGATCATCTCGCATCAGCTGCAGCTCTATTACCAACCCATCATGGACGTGAGCCATGTGCGCATCGTGGGCCGCGAGGCGCTGATGCGCTGGCAGCACCCGAAGAAGGGGCTCATCATGCCGCAGGACTTCATTCCCATCGCGGAAGAAACCGGCCTGATCCACGAACTGGGCGCCTTCACGCTGCACGAGGCCTGCGTCGAAGCCATGCGCTGGAACGACCATGAAACCGTGGCGGTCAACCTGTCGGCCAGCCAGTTCACCAACGGCGCGCTGGTGTCGCTGGTGGAGTCCGCGCTGGCCAAGTCCGGCCTGCCCGCGAGCCGTCTGGAACTGGAGATCACCGAATCGGTGCTGCTCGCCAATTCCTCCGGCAACCTGGCGACGCTGCACCGCCTGAAGGAACTGGGCGTCAAGGTGGCGCTGGACGATTTCGGGACCGGTTACTCGTCGCTCGGCTACCTGCGTACCTTCGAGTTCGACAAGATCAAGATCGACAAGTCGTTCACGCAAGACGTCGAATCCAGCCGCGAGGCGCTGGCCATCATCCGCGCCATCAACGGCATCGGCCGCAGCCTGGACATCCCCACGACGGCCGAAGGTGTGGAAACACCGGCGCAATTGGAACGCCTGACGGCGGAGGGCTGCTCGCACTTTCAGGGGTATCTGCTGGGCCGTCCGGTGTCGCACGACGACGCCGCCGCCGATACCGCGCCGGCATAGGCCGCATCCGGCGCAACCCCGCGAAATAAGGCGTCTGCGGCGCGCGCCGCAGACCTATACTTTCAGAACACCGGCCGCGATGCGACGCGCCATCGCGCCGGTGTGTTGCGCCTGGCGCGCCGGCTGTTCAAGCACGCAATGCCTTTGCAGGCATGCGCGGGGAGAGCCCCATGACACGCAAGTACATCGATTGCCGCGAGTATCCGAGCGAGATGAACTGCTCGGTGGCCTTGTCCGCGGACTCGGACGAGGAACTGCTCGAAGCCGCGGTGCAGCACGCCACCGCGGTGCACAAGCACGCTGACTCGCCCGAACTGCGCTCGCAGCTCAAGTCCCTGTTCCACAACGGCACGCCGCCCGCCGAAGCGCCCAGCCGAGGCTGACGGCATCGCCTGCGGGCGCGCCAGGCCGGGCAAATTCTGTCCGGTCCGCCGCGCCCGTCTTTCCCTCGCATTGCCATGCGTCACGGTTTGCTGAATAATTGCGACTAATTCCTATTCGCAAGCTTTCCGACCTACCGTGCCGCCCCCTTCGCCCTCAGACAGCCTGGGCACGCTCTACGTCGCGCACCACTCCTGGCTGCAGGACTGGCTGCGCCGGCGCCTGGGCAACGCCTGGGAAGCCGCCGACCTCGCCCAGGAAGCGTTCCTGCGGCTGCTGGTCAAACCCCGCGCATTCACGGATGCCGGCCACGCCCGCGCCTACCTGCGCGGCATGGCCAGCAACATGTGCGCGGACCTCTGGCGCCGCCGCGAGGTCGAGCAGGCATGGCTGGAAACGCTGGCGCAGCGTCCCGAGGCCTACGCGGCTTCGGCGGAAGACCAACTCATCGTGCTGCAGGCGCTGCAGGAAATCGACGCCATGCTGCGCGCGCTGCCCGAACGCGCCGCGCGCGCCTTCGTGCTGGCCGTCGGCTGCGAGATGACGCACCGCGAGGTTGCCGCGGAAATGGGCGTGTCCGAACGCATGGTGCGCAAGTACGTGGCGCAGGCCACGCTGCACTGCATGCTGCACGAGGCCCGCAATTCCGCGCCGGCCCAGGCCCAAACCCAGACCCCGACCCCAACCCAGACCGGCAGCGCGCCATGAGCATGGCGGACGCTTCCCTGCAGGACGCGCTGCCCCCGCACGCGGCGATGGAGCAGGCCGCGCAATGGTTCGCGCTGCTGTCCTCCGGCGTCGCGACGCCCGCCGACCAGGCGTCGTGGCGCGGCTGGCTGGAAGGACACCAGGACCACCGCCGCGCCTGGAGCTACGTCGAAAGCGTCAGCCGGCGCTTTGCCCCGATGCAGGACCAGCCCGATCCCCGCACCGCCGCCGCGGTCTTGCAGCGCGCTCGCACGCTGCACCGGCCGCGGCGGCGCGCGCTGGCGCTGCTGGCCGGCGTGGGCGTGCTGGGCCTGGCCGCATGGCGCGTGCCGGCCGTGCGCGGCACGGCGCTGGCGATGACGGCCGACTATCGCAGTCCCACGGGCGCGACGCGGCAGGTGCGTCTGGCCGACGGCACGCAGGTCTGGCTGAACTCGGCCAGCGCGCTGGATGTGGACTACCGGGCGGGCGTGCGGCAACTGACGCTGGTGGCCGGCGAAATCCTCGTCGATACCGCCAAGGATGACCGCCCGCTGGTGGTCGACACCCCGCAGGGCCGCCTGCGGGCGCTGGGCACGCGCTTCACCGTGCGCCAGGAGGCGGACGCGACGCTGCTGGCGGTCTACCAGGGCGCCGTGGAGATTCGCCTCGGGTCCGGAGAGGCCCTGCAAGTGGTGGACGCCGGCCGGCAACTGCGCTTCACGCACGACCGCATCGGCAGCGCCGCGCCCGCCGACCCCGCGCGCGAGGCCTGGACGCGCGGCATCCTGCTGGCGCGCGACATTCCCCTGGCCGAGGTGATCCGCGAACTGGACCGCCATCGCCGCGGCCATCTGAGCCTGGATCCCGCCGTGGCGGACCTGCGCGTATATGGCGGCTTTCCGCTGCACGATACCGACCAGACGCTGGCGCTGCTGGCCGACGTCCTGCCGATCCGGATCCGCCATCCATTGCCGTGGTGGACCAGCATCGACGCCCGGCCCTGAACTTTCTTCACTGCGCAGTTCCGCTTTTTTCCGACCTATCCGACTTACAGGGAAAGGAAGCGTGTTTCGCTGCCCCTGCCTGCCGCCCGCGCGGCGTGGCGGGGCGGGGCGGGCGCCTCCTCAACCCACCGCCCTCTGGAAGCCGGATTTCATGCGTCATCCTTTCACCGCCCCGCGCCTGCCGGCGCACTCGAACCCCTTGCGCCGCATGCGGCTCGCCCGGGTCCGCCAGGCCGCGTTGGCCGGCGCGCTGGCCGCCGCGATCGCGCCGCCTGTCTGGGCGCAACCGGCTGCCGCCCCCGCCGCGGCGCCCGCCGCATCGGGCTCAACCCGCCAATACGACATCCCGGCCGGACCGCTGTCCGAGACGCTGACGCGCTTTTCCAACCAGTCGGGTGTCTACATCGCGGGCGCCAGCGCGCTGGCCGAGGGCCGCCAAAGTGCCGGCCTGCACGGCGCCTACGGGCCGCAGGCCGCGCTGGACGCCCTGCTTGCGGGCACGCAGTTGCAAGCCGTGCGCCGCGAGGACGGCGGCTACGTCCTGCGCCGCGCGCCCGACGGCGGGCAAACGGCGGTTCTGCCCGCAGTGACGGTAAGCGGGACCGCGCTTGCCGGCCTGACGGAGGGCACGGGCTCGTACACGACGCGCGCGATGGGTTCGGCCACCAAGCTTGAGCTATCGCCGCGCGAAACGCCGCAGACGGTCTCGGTCATCACGCGCCAGCGTATCGAGGACCAGGACATCGCAACGCTGGGCGACGCCGTCAAGGCCACGCCCGGCCTCACGGTGACCAAATGGGGCGGCGAACGCGAGCGCTATACCTCGCGCGGCTTCCAGATCAACAACCTGATGGTCGACGGCCTGCCGATCGAATACGAAGAGGCCGCCCTGTCCACCGGCCCCATGTCCATGTACGACCGCGTCGAGATCGTGCGCGGCGTTTCCGGCCTGATGGAAGGCGCCGGCACGCCGGGCGGCTCGATCAACCTGATCCGCAAGCGCCCCACGCGCGAGTTCCAGGGTTCCTTCACCGCCGCCGCGGGCAGCTGGGACAACTATCTTGCCGACCTCGACGCGGGCGGCCCCCTGAATGAAGCCGGCACCCTGCGCGCGCGCGGCGTCATGTCCTATCAGGACAAGCATTCGTACATTGACAGCTACCGCAACAAGCGCACGCTGCTGTACGGCATCCTGGAAGCCGACGTGACCGATCGCACCACCGTCAGCCTGGGCGCCTCGTACAGCAAGGAAGACAATCCCGGCGTCGACTGGAACGGCATGGGCACGTATCCCGACGGGCGCTTCCTGCCGATCTCGCGCTCGACGCGCATGAGCCCCGACTGGTCGTACTGGAACAAGCGCAGCGTCACGATCTTCGGCGGCATCGACCACGAGTTCGCGAACGGCTGGAAGGGCAAGCTGTCGGCCGCCGCGATCCGCAGCAAGATGGACATGCTGGGCACGTACATCGGCCAGTCGACGTGGGACGAGAACGGCGACCCTTCCATGACGCTGCGCGGCGGCGGCTACAACTATGACCGCGACCAGGAAACGTTCGATGCCTCGCTGTCGGGACCGTACTCGCTGTTCGGCCGCCAGCACGATCTGGTGGTGGGTGCGAGCCATCGCCGCAGCAGCTGGCACGATGTCGGCGGCGGCGCCACGCAGGACGGCGACTTCACGCTGGCGACGTTCAATCCGCTGAACTGGAATCCGGGCGCGATCCCGCTGCCCACCATCGGCGAGTACGGCCAATGGCGCAAGGAACAGGAGGTCAGGCAGAGCGGCCTGTATGCCATGACGCGGATGCGTCCCACCGACAGGCTTTCCGTCGTCCTGGGCAGCCGCGTGGACTGGTATTCCATGGACACGGTGCAGTACGACGGCGACTATCCCTACGGCGAAGGCAAGTACGACGTGGTGCGCAAGTTCACGCCGTATGCCGGCGTGGTGTATGACCTGGACGCGGTGCATTCGGTCTATGCGAGCTGGACGCGGATCTTCAATCCGCAGAACTACGCCACCGCCAGCGGCGCACTGCTGGCGCCGCAGGAGGGCACCAACTATGAGCTGGGCATCAAGGGCGAATACCTGGAAGGACGCCTGAACACGAGCCTGGCCGTGTTCCGCATCGACCTGGACAACCTGCCCGATCAGTTGCCGAATGCGCAGTGCCAGGGCGGGCTGACCAGCTGCTACGCGCCGGCCGGCGAAGTGCGCAGTCAGGGCTTCGAAGCTGAAATCTCCGGCGAGATCCTGCCCGGCTGGCAACTGGCGGCCGGCTACACCTACGCCTCGGCCAAGCGGCGCGGCGAGTCTTCCAGCTACGATCCGACCGGCACGTTTTCGGTCGGCGACCGCTACGGCACCAACATCCCGCGCCACCTGTTCAAGCTCTTCACGACCTATCGCCTGCCGGGCGAATGGAACCGCTGGCGCGTGGGCGGATCGCTGCACGTGCAGAACCGCATCTACACGCCGTGGGGTGTCAGCCAGGGCGGCTATGCGGTCGTGGGGCTGAACGCGGGCGTGGACGTGAACAAACAGCTGAATCTTGCGCTGAACGTGAACAACGTGTTCGACCGCCGCTACTACGCCAGCGTGGGCTCGATGACGGACGCGAACTTCTTTGGCGAACCGCGCAGCGTCACGCTGACCGCGCGCTATTCGTTCTGACCGGCTTCGGCGACCCAGCACAGCGTGTTGACCAGCGCCATCTGCTCCGGCGTCTGGCAGCGCACCGACAGCAGGGCGGGGCTGGCGACCAGGATCGCCAGCGCCTTGGCGCGCGATACCGCCACGTTCAGGCGGTTCCTGCTGAACAGGAATTCCATGTCGCGCGGCATGGTCTCGCCGCTGGAGGTGGCCATGGAAATGATCACCACCTGCGCTTCCTGGCCCTGGAACTTGTCGACGGTGCCCACGCGCGCGCCCTCGGGCAGCGCCTGCCGCAGCGTGTTGACCTGCACGTTGTAGGGCGCCACCACCAGCACGTCGTCGGGCGTCATCGGCACCGCGCGCCCGTGCTTGTCCAGATAGCGCTGCCGCATCAGGCTGGCATATAGCGCGGCCACTTCGCGCGCCTCTTCGTCGCTGGACTGCGTGTTGCCCTCGTGCACGACCGGAACGTACCGGATGCCGCTGGCGGCCAGCGCGCCGGCGGCATCCGCGCCCAGCACCAGGCCCTGGACCGCCGCCGATTCCGCGGCGCGCAGCCGCCCGTCGTAGATGGCCTCGGAAATGAAGCCGCAGATCGCCGGGTGCATGCGGTAGGACGTGTCAAGAAAGATGCCGCGATCGGCCGCGATGGTGGCGTGGCCATTCAAGAGGTACTCCAGCGTGGATTCGCCCGAGCGGCCGGGATGCGTGCCCTTGGTCGGCTGGCCGAGCTGCATCTGGTCGCCCAGCAGCACGATGTTGCGCGCGCATTGGCCTAGCGCGACCAGGTTCGCCAGGCTGACCTGGCCGGCCTCGTCCACGAACAGGTAGTCGAACTGCTGCTGGAAATCGGCCCGGCTGAAAAGCCACGCCGTGCCCGCCACCAGTTGGTGGCGCGACAGATCGATTTTGTCGTTGGCAAAGACGTCTTCAATGAAGTTGCCGTTGAAACAGGAGTCGTCACCCTCCTTGCCCGACTTCTTGGCGCCGGTGAACGCCAGGCCCGCCTCGCGCGCCGCCGTTTCCAGGCCAGAAAGCAGGTTGTTGATGGCGTGATGGCTGTTGGACGTGACCGCGATGCGCTTGCCTTGACGCAGCAGGTTCACCAGCACGCGCGAGCCGGTGTAGGTCTTGCCGGCGCCGGGCGGCCCTTGCAGGAAGAGGGTGGTCCCGTCCATGCGGCCGACGATGTCCACGACCTGATCCAGCAGCTTCGCGCTCGGATCGGCCAGCGCGGTGCCGGGCGGCACGCCACCGATGCGCGGCGGCTCGTGCTTGAGCAGCGCGTCCACCGCGCGAAACGGCGTGCTGGCGCCATCGCCCGACGCGAGCAGCGCGTCGCCGTAGCGGAACATGGCGTTGGCCAGCTCGTCGATGCTGACCGGCTTGCCCGGCCCGAGCGACAGGCGCTGCGGCGGCGTCGCCTTGCGCGACATGGTGAAGGTGGCGACGCCCGCCGTAGGATCCACCGTCAGCCGGCTGATCGCCGGCCCGCCGCGCACGTCCGTACAGGCCGACCCGGTGCGCAACTTGGTCTGCTGCGGCGGGAAACGGTAGGTGTAGCGCAGCGACTGCGCCACCGGTTCCGGCGCCACGGTGTCGTCACGCGCGAGTCCAGCCAGGCATTCGTTGTCTTCCACCAGTTCGGCCTCGGTGGCCTCCATGCGGGCAAACATGGCCCACCATTCCGGCTTCTGTTCGCGGCGATGAAAGTCCAGCAACTGATAGACCAGCGCGCGATAGCGATCGCGCTCGGACCAGTCCAGCTCGTCGGCGGGCAGGGAGCCAAGCAGCGCGGCGCGGTACGGTTCCAGGCGCAGTTCGGCCGCGGTCTTTTCGCCGACCTGGAACCGGGCGGCATCGATCTGCTGCTGCGTGTCGCGGCGGTTCGCCCAGGACATGCCGTCGGGACGCAGCGCGCATAGCCATTCGCGCAGCTTGTACGTGGACAGCACGTCGTCGCGGTTGTAGTCGGCGATGTCCTGCAGCAATTGCGCCTCGCCGGTGCGCTTCCAGCGTTCGTAGTAGACGATGCTGGCGCCCGCGTTTGTCACGCCGCCCGCGCGCTGCGGCAGGTAGAAGTGTTCGATGTTCTTTATCGAGTAGCCGGGCTCGGACACGCGCACGCCTTCGCGCACGACCTGGTACAGATCCACCAGCTTGTTCATGCGCAGCAGGTTGTCGACCTCGGCCTCGCGCGTGGCGTGTACGGACATCAGCTTCTTGATCGCCGTCGCCTCGTAGGGCGCGTAGTGGTAGATGTGCGCATCGGGATGGCGGTGCAGGCGCGCCACGACGTAGTCGATGAAGGCCTCGAAGGCCAGCTTCTCTTCGCCGCGGTTGTGCGCCCAGAACGGCACGAAGCGTTCCTGGCCGTCGTCGATGACATACAGGCCAAACAGGTATTCCAGCCCGCCTTCCTCCAGCGGATCGCCTTCCATGTCGAAGAACATATCGCCCGCGTCCGGCTGCGGCATGCGTTCGAAGCCGCGCAGCGAGGTGTCGTCCGGGTCCTTGGCGATGCGGTCCCAATGGCGGCCGCCGTCGGTCCGGGCGCGCAGCTGCAGCGCCGCCTGCGACCGCAGCTTGGAGAGGATGGCGGGTTCCAGGCGTGCGACCGCCGCATCGGGCGGCAGCGTACCCAGTTGTTCCAGCGTGCGGATGCCCTGGCCGTTCAGCTTGCGGATCTGCTGCCGCGTGATGTTGGCGACCAGCGACAGGTGATCGTCGTCCGCGCGGCGCGTCTTGCACAGCGGATCCCAGCGGCACTGGGCGCATTTCTCACAGGGGTCGGGATACGTTGACGCAGCGTCCCGCTGATCGACGTGCGCCTCGAAGCGGCGCATGACCTGGCGGAAGTAATGGGCATAGTCGGCCACGCGCAGCGACACCTCGCGGCCGCTGCCCAGCACCACGTGCATGTGCAGCGGCGCCGCGCCCTGTTCCAGGCCCAGGAGCCAGGAATAGAACGAGAGCTGGATGGCGAACTTGGCGCGCGCCGACCGCGCCAGCTTGGTGTCGCTGGCCTCGTAGCTGTAATCGCCCAGGCGTGAAGGGCGTTCGGTCTTCAGCAGGAAATCGGCATGGCCGATGTATTGGCCATGCCGAAACGCCGCCTGATAGATGACGTCGGCACCCTCTGCCATGGCCTCCCGCGTGCGGGCCATGCGCGCCGCCAGCCCGCCGCCCGCGTCACTCACGTCCACGATGTGCCGGCCGCCGGCACGCAGGCGCTCGAGATACGCGCGCTCGTGGTCCAGCCCTTTCTGCTGGATCAGTTCGAGCTGTTCGTCCTCTTGCCCGGCCGGCAGCGGCGATTCGAGGTTGAGCAGATCCAACGTGGTCAGATGCTCGCATTCCAGGAAACCGACCAGGTCGGAAGCGGAAAACAACAGGCGGTCGCCGGTTTTTTGCATGGTGCGTATAGAGGCCGGACGCGATTTGCGGAGGCCAAGAATAGCAAAAGAAGGATCCGGACATTATCCGGCGAATAACCGCGTAATCGGCTGAAATCTGTTCCGATTAATTCAACCCTCAAATGTCCAAATGCGGTTTCATAATCCAGGCTGTTTCAGTAATTGGAAGCGACATGCCTGGTTTGTTCGATTTGATTATCTGCAGCCTTGATCGCGCCGGATTTTGCGGCCTCTTTTGCAGTGGCGGGCGGTTCGCATGAAACTTCTCACCCTCGATATTTCCGATTCCCTGGTGCAGACGCTGCGCGCGGCGCGCCTGATCGTCGTGCTGACGGGATCGGGCCTGAACCCCGCCAGCCGCCTGCCGCAAAGCCGCGATGGCATGCGCGGCCTGTGGGCGCGCTACGACGCCGCGGCACTGGCGTCGGCCGCGGGCTTTCAAAACGATCCGTCGCTGGTGTGGGCCTGGCATGAGGAGCGGCGGCGCCGGGCGCTGCTGGCCACCCCCAACGCGGCGCACCGCGCCATCGCCACGCTGGCCGAGCACGTGCCTGGCACGTTTGTGGTGACGCAGAACGGCGACACGCTGCATGAACAGGCGGGCAGCCCGCGCATCCTGCATCTGCATGGCCGGTTCGACCAGCCGCGATGTTCGAGCTGCGGCATGTCCCACACGCTGAGCGCCCCGCCGGAAAAGCCTGCGCGGCATGGCCCGTATCCCGCGCCGCCCGCCTGCCGCATCTGCGGCAACCTGGTACGTCCGGGACGGCTGTGGCACGGCGAGGCGCCCGCGCCCCCCGTCTGGCGCGTCGCCAAGGGACTGGCTGCCAATGCCGATCTGGTGTTGACGGCCGGCACGTCGTGCCAGACGTCCGCGGTGGCCGAACTTTGCTACGAGGCAGTGGGGCGCGGTGCGCAGCTCGTGCAGATCAATCCCAATCCCACGACGCTGGATCGCGTGGCCAGTCACTGCATCCGGGGCGCGGCCGAGAAAGTGCTGCCGCTGCTGCTGGCGCGCGCCTGGCCTGGCGGCTGAGCCCGTGGCCGGCGGATTAGAGGTAGCGGCGCGCCAGTTCGCGGGCTTCGCGGGCGAAACGCTCGCGGATGACTTCGGGTTCCAGCACCTCGATCGAGGACGCGTGCCCGTGCAGCAGCTGCCACAGCATGACCGACGGGCGCACGGTGGCGGTCAGCGTGAAGCCGTGCTCGTCCTCGTCGATCATCTGGTCCGCCGAGAGCCAGAACTCGCGCAGCGGATGGCGCTGGCGCCGGCCATCGTCCAGCACGGGTTCGGCGGCATGCAGCCGGATGCGGGTTTCCTCGCCCGGATCGAAGTTCAGGGCTTCTTCGCGGCGCACGTAATCCTGCAGATCGAACGTGGGGTCCGGGTCGGCGGCCTCGTCCAGCAGCCGGACTTCCGACAGCCTGTCCATGCGGAACAGGAAGCGCCTGCCCGGCTGACTCGCGCCCCACGCCACCATGTACAGCACGCCGGCGCGGTCGACCATCGCCAGCGGCGTCATGACATATAGGCGGTCGGCGGGGGCCTTCTCGCCGAAGGGCGTATTGCGAAACGACAGCTTGCGGTTGTAGTACAACGCGCCGCTGACCTGGCGGTAGACCTCGGCAGGCACCGTGGGCAGCACGGTGGGATGGGTGCCGTCGATGCGCAGGATCTTGCGCGCCCAGTCATGCGCCGGCCCGATCGCGGGCTGGGACCGGTGTGTTTCCAGATAGCGCCACGCGCTGTCGAACGTGGTTGCCAGATCGTCCAGCACGACGGCCGGCAGGTGGCGGTCGGCCACCTGCTTGAGCGCGCACATCGCCATTGCCATGTTCGCGTTCATGTTCTGAATGTGGAAATCGGTGCGCCGCAGGGTGCTGTACCAGAGCTTGCCGCGCGTGGCGCCCACGCTGCCGACGCTATCCAACTTAAGCAGCGTGCGGCGGATCTGCTTGTCGTCGGGCACCGGATTCTGCAACGCGGCCAGCCGGTCGCGGATTTCCGCCATGCCCATGCCCATCGCCATTGCATCGGTTTCTTCGTTACGAACATACGGCAGGATGCGCAGCAGGTTGTCGACGAGCGTCTGGTTATGTCCCATGGCAGATACAGCAAATTAACCCGTTAAATATCGCCCCGCATTCTATCTGCAAAAGCAGCCAATAATGATTTGCCGCATTCCAGATAATGCGTCCGGCGCTTTGGCCGCGCACTTTGTATTATGTCGGTTGTCCCAAAAATAAAATGGACATACGACAACCTGCCCGCCAGCGGTCAATCGGTCACGATGTCCGCGAGCGGGACGGGGCGGCCAAACAGCCAGCCCTGGCCCACGGCAGCGGGCTGGCGGGCCAGCAGATAGCTGGCCTGCGCTTCGGTCTCGATGCCCTCAATGATGAGATTGATGCCCAGCTCCCGCGATATCGCGATGACATGGTCGACGATCAGGGTGCCCGCGTCCTCGGCGCCGATGGCGCTGGTGAAGCTGCGGTCCAGCTTGATCGCGTCGGCCTGCATTTCGGCCAGATAGTTCAGGTTGGAATGGCCCGTGCCGAAATCGTCAATGAACACCTTGAAGCCTTTGCCGCGCAAGGCCTTGACCATCGCCAGCACGTGGCCGTCGGACAGCGGCGTGCCTTCGGTGATCTCCAGCGCCACGTTGGCGGGCGTCAGGCCGCGCTCGCTGACGGCGTCCAGCAGGAAATTCCGGTAGCCCGCATCTTTCAGGTCCGCCGCCGACACGTTGATGCTGACGTAGAGCGCGGGATCGTCGCGCAGACGCTCGTGCAGGTCGCGCAGCGCCCGCGACGTCACCAGCCTGGACAGCGCGCGGCCCAGCCCCATGGCTTCGGCCAGCGGCACGAACAGGATGGGCGACACGTCGCGGCCCCGGGCGCTCCACCGCGCCAGCGCCTCGAAGCCCGCCAGCTGCCGCGTGGCCAGCTGACGCAACGGCTGGTAGTGGACCTGGATGTCGCCGCCCAGGATGGCCTTGCGCAGCTCGCTCTTGGCGCTGCCCGCGTGTATGCGCCACAGGACGCAAAGGCCCGCCAGAAAGGCAAGGGCCAGGGCGCCAACCACGGACAGCACCATTGCCGGAAGCTGGAACCAGGCGTCGGACCGCAACCGCGACACGACGCAGATGTCCGGACCGCCGTCCGGCGCACACAGCGAGGCGCGCCGTTCGGGCGCAAAACCCAGGTCATCCTCGTTTTCGCGCGGCATGTCCAGGTCGTGCGCGCGGCCGAAACGCCGGTACACATGGTCGCCATCCCGCGTCACGATCTTGGCGTCGATCCGGGAACCCGGTTCCGGAAAGCCGTCGAACGCGCCCGGCGCGGTGAACACGATGATGTCGCGCATTGCCGCCATGTCGCCGATGATGCGGCGGTCGACGATATTGGCGGCGCCCACCCAGAGCTGCAGCCCGCTGGTCAATGTGAAGGCCGGCGGCGGCAGCGTCAGGGGATCGGGCAGCTTGCCCCAGGCCGCGGAGCAGCGCAGCATGCCGCCCAGCGTGCGGCCGATGTCCCGGATGTAGGTGGAATTGAAGAGCAGCACGCGCAGAGTCGCCACGTCCGCTTCCGAACATAGCGCGCCGCCCTGGGTGGCCGCTGCCATGAGGCGATGGCTTTCCTGCGCCACCCGAAGCGCGTGCGCAAGCAGCCGGGCGTTATGCCCGGCGAGTTTGTCGTCGGCCTGGTTCAGTTCGATCTGGCGTCCAGCCAGCACCCCCGCGAGGAATCCAAGCGCCGACAACAACAACACAAAAGCCGCAATTCTGGAACGTGACATGGGGGACCGGTGCACATGGGCGGCGCGTTGCATGCAATTCTGCGCGTAAGGCAATGTAACCGAACTTCCAGGTGCTTAAACCGCAAATTCGCCCCTCCTGACCCGCTAATTGTGGCTTTCGGAAATGGACGCATTGCTAGGAAAATCGCCGGGCGATCCGCGCCGGGCGGCCCCCGCGAGACCGGATCTACGGGGAAACCCGATATAAAACTTTGCGCGACGCCCATGATCGCGCGTTATGCACAGGTGCGATTTCGGCCGCGCAATTCCCTGGGTTTTCCCATGCAGATCAAGGCGTTGGGAAGCCGAGAGGGGTCCAGCAATGCTGCCCGCCAGGCGGCCGGACTGCGGTATCGGACCGGTCCGCGGCCGGGCATGCTTGCGCCTTCGGCCTAGAACGCGCACCTCCCCCGCGCGGCGGCCCCCCCGCAAGAATCTGGAGACCTTCGTGAACCCCTCTTCCCCGTCCCGCAAAATGGGCCTGGCCGTCGCCCAGATGGGCGCCGTCAATCTGGCCGACACCCGTGCGGTGGTCGTGCGCCGCCTTGTCGAGATGATGCGCGAAGCCGCCGCCCGCCAGGCGGAGTTCGTCGTGTTTCCCGAGCTGGCGCTGACGACCTTCTTTCCTCGCTATTGGATGGATGACGCCGAAGCGGTGGAGCGCTATTTCGAAAAAACCATGCCCAACGCCGACGTGCAGCCGCTGTTCGACACGGCGCGCGAGCTGGGCATCGGTTTTTACCTGGGCTACGCCGAGCTGACGCCGGAAGGCCGCCAGTTCAACACCGCCATCCTGGTGGACCGCAGCGCCAAGATCATCGGCAAGTACCGCAAGATCCACCTGCCGGGCCACTCGGACCACAAGGTCGACGCGCCTTTCCAGCATCTGGAAAAGAAGTTCTTCGAAGTCGGCGACCTGGGCTTTGGCGTGTGGGAGACCAACGACGTCAAGATCGGCATGTGCCTGTGCAATGACCGCCGCTGGCCCGAGACCTATCGCGTCATGTCGCTGCAAAGCGCCGAGCTGATCGTGCTGGGCTACAACACGCCGTCGCTGAACATCCACTGGAACGAACCCGCGCACCTGCGCACCACCACGCACGAGATCGTGCTGCAGGCCAGTGCCTACCAGAACGCGGTGTGGATTGGCGCGGCCGCCAAGTGCGGACATGAGGACGGCCATCACATGATCGGCAGTTCGATGATCGTTGCGCCGTCCGGCGAGATCGTGGCGCGCGCCAGCGGCGAGGAAGACGAAGTCATCACCGCGCGCATCGACCTGGCGCTGGGCCAGACCTTCCGCGACCACGTCTTCAATTTCGCCAAGCATCGCAGCCCGCATCATTACAAGCTCATCGTCGAACGCACCGGCGCGGGCGACCCGCTGCCCCGGCCCGACGTGGACTGACGCCGCACGCCTGCCGAGTCACCCCGATTGCCCGCGACATCGCGGGCAATTTCTTTTGGCAGCGGCCGCTCGCACGCTGCTAGACTGCCCCAGACTCCTTGATAGACCGACCACGCAGGCAACGATCCGATGCGCTTAATCGACACCGACCAGACCCGCAACGCCCTGTCCTTCGACACCGTCATTCCCGCCCTGCGGGACGCCTTCCGCGAAGACGCCACGGTGCCCGCCCGCCACGTGCACGCCATCCAGTCCGGCAACGCGCACGGCACCTCGCTGATCATGCCGGCGTGGAGCGACCGCGGCTACTTCGGCGTGAAGATCATCAACATCTTCCCCGAGAACACGCATCAGGGCCTGCCGGGCCTGCACGCCACCTACAACCTGTACAGCGCCACCACGGGCGTGCCGGTTGCGCAGGTCGACGGCGATATCGTCACCGTGTACCGCACCGCGGGCGCGGCGGCGCTGGGCGCGGACTACCTGGCGCGCGCCGATTCCCGCACGCTGCTGATCGTCGGATCCGGCCGCATCGCCGGCCTGGTGGCGCAGGCCATGCGCACGGTGCGCCCGATCCAGCGCGTGCTGGTGTGGAATGTGCGGCCGGCTGGCGCCGAGACGCTGGCGGCAACGTTGCGCGAGCAGGGCTTCGATGCGCAAGCGGTCACCGATCTGCAAGCCGCCGCCGGTCAAGCCGACATCGTCAGCTGCGCCACCCTGTCCACCGAACCGCTCATCCACGGCGCGTGGCTGCGCCCCGGCACGCACCTGGACCTGATCGGCAGCTTCAAGCCGGAGATGCGCGAGACGGACCCGGCGTGTTTTGACGGCACCACCGTGTATGTCGACACCGACGAGGCGCCCACCAAGTCGGGCGATCTGCTGTCGGCATTTGACGCCGGCGTACTGACGCGCGAAGGCATCCAGGGCAACCTGCACCAGCTGACCAAGGGAGAACGCCCCGGCCGCCGCAACGATCAGGAGATCACGGTGTTCAAGGCGGTGGGCAGCGCGCTGGAAGACCTGACGCTGGCGACGCTGGTGTACGAATCCGTGAAGGAATGATGGCAGGTGGTGCTTTACCCATGACTCAAAAGGAGACAACCCATGACGCAGGCCCGTTCCATCCAATTGACCGAGTTCGGCGGCCCGGAAGTCATGCGGCTTGTCGACGCCGACCTGCCGCCCCCGGGGCCGGACGAAGCGCAACTGCGCCAGACGGCCATCGGTTTCAACTACATCGACATCTATCAGCGCGCGGGCAAGTATCCGCTGCCCACGCCGACAGGCCTGGGGCATGAAGCAGCCGGCGTGATCGAGGCGGTGGGCGCAGGCGTGACGGACCTGCGCGTGGGCGACCATGTCGTCTACATGAACGCGGGCGTGGGCGCCTACGCCAACCGGCGCAACGTGTCGGCCGCCAAACTGGTGAAGATCCCGGCGGGCATCTCCGACGAAGACGCCGCCGCCGTGTTCTTCAAAGCCATGACGGCGCAATACCTGGTCAAGAAAACCCATGCGGTCCAGCCCGGCGACATCGTGGTGGTGCACGCTGCCGCGGGCGGGGTCGGACAGATTCTGAGCGGCTGGGCGCATGCGCTGGGCGCCCGGGTCATCGGCACGGCGGGCTCGGCCGCCAAGTGCGAGGCTGCGCGAGCAGCCGGCTGCGATGTGGCCATCGACTACACGCAGGAAAACTGGGTGGAACAGGTTGTGGCGGCCACGGGCGGCAAGAAGGCGCGGGTCGTCTACGACTCCGTGGCCAGGCACACGTTCATGGGGTCGCTGGACTGCGCCGCGCCGTTCGGCATGGTGGTGCTCTTTGGCGCGGCATCCGGCCCGGCCCCGGCCATCGATCCGGAGTTGCTGAACAAGAAAGGCTGCCTGTTTCTCACGCGCCCGTCCGTGTTTCCGCACAACGCCGACACGCAGACGTTCCGCGCCAATGCGTCGGATGTTTTCGACGCCATGCGAACCGGTGCGGTTCGCGCGGCCATCGGGGCGCGCTATCCGTTGGAACAGGTCCAGGATGCCCACCGCGCTGCTGAAAGCCGCGCGGTCACCGGCGCCATCGTAATCACCCCCTGATCGGCGGCGAGGGGGCCGGCGCCGCGCGAAGGTCAGGCCCCCGCCAGCTCCATCGGCAGATGCTCGCGCATGATCTCGATGAAGCGCCGCAGGCGCGCCGGCTGAAAGCGCGATGGCGCATAGACCAGGAAGACGGGCAGGGCGTCCGCGCGCCACTGCGGCGCCAGGTGCACCAAGCGGCCGGCGGCCAGATCGCCCTGCATGGCCCAGGCCGACCCCAGCGCCACGCCCAGCCCCTGGATGGCCGCGTTGCGCAACGCATGCAGGCCGTCGGTGGACAGCCGCGGCTGGATGTCGAAGCACTGCCTTTCCCCGCTGCCGCAATGCGTCAGGCTGACCTCGGTGCGATAGAAGGTGCGTAGCGCCAGCCACGGCAGGCGCGCCAAGTCTGAGGCGTCCTGCGGCACCGGTCCGCCCGCAAGCAGGTCCGGCGAGGCGACGACGATGCGCGGCACCTCGCCCAGCTTCACGGCAATCACCGACGGATCCGTCACGGCGCCCACACGAATCGCACAATCCACGTTTTCTGCGATCAGATCCGGCATGCGATCGTGCAGCAGCCATTCCACCCGCATGTTCGGATAGCGCTTCAGGTACTTGGCCAGCGGCTCGATGAACTGATCCTGGCCGAACACATGTGGCGCCACCACGCGCAGCATCCCGGCCGGATCATCGTCCGCGCCGCGCACCTCGCTTTCGAAGGACTGCCAAGACGCCAGCAGCTCCTTGCCCCGCTCGTAGCAACGCTGGCCGTCTTCGGTCAGGCGGATGGCGTGGGTGGAGCGCTTCAGGAGCCGCACGCCCATCGTGCGTTCCAGCAGTTGCAGGCGGCGGCTGACGGTGGGCTGGGTGCCGCCCATCTGGGCGGCGGCGGCGGACAGGCTGCCGGCCTCGACGATGCGTACGAAGGTTTCGATCAGCAGCATGCGGTCGGTGCCGGCTGCCACGGGGAGGGCGGGGGTGGTCATACGCCTATCGTATAACGCATGTACCCGAAGGTCGGCTACCAAAACCCCGGCGGCAAGCCCAGAATTTGCCCCGTACTCAAAGCCACCGGACACCACCATGTCATCCCCCACTTCCCACCCCTCCCTATCGCGCGGCCTGGTCTTCCTGCTGGCCGTGGGCGCCGGCCTGGGCGTCGCCTCCCTTTACTACAGCCAGCCGATGCTCGGCGTGCTGGGCGCGGACATCCACGCCAGCGCCGAAACGCTGGGCTGGATTCCCACGCTGACGCAACTGGGCTACGCCTTCGGCATCCTGATGCTGGCGCCGCTGGGCGACCGCTATGACCGCAAGCGCATCATCCTGGTGAAAGCCGCCGTGCTGGCCCTGGCGCTGCTGCTGGCCGGCGCGTCGCCGACGATCGGCCTGCTGCTGGCCGCCAGCTTCGCCATCGGCCTGTCCGCCACGCTGGCGCAGGACATCGTGCCGGCCGCAGCCCACCTGGCCCCGGCCGACCAGCGCGGCAAGATCGTCGGCACCGTCATGACGGGCCTGTTGCTGGGCATCCTGCTGTCGCGGGTGGTCAGCGGCTTTGTCGCCGAGCAGTTCGGCTGGCGCATGATGTTCGCGGCCGCCGCCGTCAGCATCGTGGCGCTGGGCGCGGCACTGTGGCGCGGTCTGCCGCGGTTCGAGCCGACGACGCGGCTGGCCTACAGCGCGCTGCTGGGGTCGCTGCTGACGCTGTGGCGCCAGCACCCCGGTCTGCGCCGCGCCGCCACCGCGCAGGGGTTGCTGTCGCTGGGCTTCAGCGCCTTCTGGTCCACGCTGGCCGTGATGTTGCACGACGCGCCGTTCCATCTGGGCGCGGGCGCCGCCGGTGCGTTTGGCCTGGCCGGCGCGGCAGGCGCCCTGGCCGCGCCGCTGGCCGGCCGCGTGGCCGACACGCGGGGTCCGCTGGCGGTCGCCAGCCTGGGCGCCGGCCTGACGATGGTGTCGTTTGCCGCCATGATCTTCCTGCCCTTCCTGCCCACGCACGCTGCGCTGTGGCTGATCGGCGGCGCCGCGGTCGGCTTCGACCTGGGCATCCAGACCTCGCTGATCGCGCATCAAAGCATCGTCTACGGCATCGACCCGGCCGCCCGCAGCCGCCTGAACGCCATCCTGATGACGGGCGTCTTCATCGGCATGGCCGCCGGCGGCGCGCTGGGCAGCCTGGCGCTGGCCCACTGGGGCTGGACCGGCGTGACGCTGACGGCGGCAGGCGCCGCGGCCGCCGCGCTGGCCCTGCGCCTGTGGCCCGCCAGCAACCGCAACGGCGAGGCCAGCCGCTACGCCGCGTGAGGATCGGGCCGGCGTCTCGCGGCGCCGGCCGTTCCCGCTACACCAGCACCGACACCGTCTGCGTGTTGGTGTATTCCAGCAGTCCGTCCAGCGCGTTTTCCACCCCCACGCCAGACTGCTTGTGCCCGCCAAAAGGCACGTCGGGGGACATGACGTGGATGTGGTTGATCCACACGGTGCCGGTCTCCAGCCGCCGCGCAATCGATTGCGCCAGCGCCACATCCTTGGACCACACCGATCCCCCCAATCCGTACTCGGTATCGTTGGCGCGGCGGATCACCTCGTCGATGTCGCGGTACTTCAAGAGCGGCAGCACCGGCCCGAAAGCCTCCTCCACCACGCTGCGCGCGTCGTCGGGCGGATTGTCCAGGATGGTTACCGGCACGAAGTAGCCCTTGCCCTCCGGCACCTCGCCCCCCGTCAGAAAGCGCACGCCGGTCCGGTGCGCGTCGGCGATCAGGTCCTTGACGCGTTCGAACTGCGCGCGGTTCTGGATGGGACCAAGTCCGGTGCCGGGCTGCGAACCGTCACCCACGACGACGCTGGCCGCCTCGCCCGCCAGCGCGTCAGCGAAGGCGTCGTAGATGGACTCGTGCACATACAGCCGCTTGGTCGCCAGACAATACTGCGACGAATTGCGGAACGCGCCCCAGAACAGCTTGGCGGCCGTCTCCTTGACGTCGACATCGGGCAGCACGATGGCCGCGTCGTTGCCGCCCAGCTCCAGCGTCACGCGCTTGAGCCGGCTTGATGCGCTTTGCATGACGCGGCGGCCGGTCACCGTGGAGCCGGTGAAGGCGATCTTGTCGATACCGGGATGCTCGGTCAGCCACGGACCCAGGCGGTCGCCGCCGCTGACCACGTTCAACACGCCGGGTGGCAGCAGGCCGCGAAACAGTTCGCCCATCTTCAAGGACGTGAGCGGCGTGTACGGCGAGGGCTTGAGCACCACCGTATTGCCGGCCAGCAGCGCCGGCGCGATCTTCCAGATGGCCAGCGTCATCGGAAAATTCCACGGCGCAATGGCGGCGACCACGCCGATAGGCACGCGCCGCGTTTCGAACCGGTGGCCCGCGCCGCTGTCGTGATGTTCCACCGGCAGGTCGCGCGCGGCAAAGGCGCGCAGCCATGCGACGCAGCGGCCAACCTCGGCGCGCGCGTCCGCGTGCGGCTTGCCTTGCTCGCGCGTCAACAGACGCATGAAGCCGTCGGCGTGTTGTTCAAGTTCATCGGCCAGCTTGCGCAACGCCGCCTGGCGCTCGCCGATGGGCCGGTCGCGCCACGGGCCGAACGCCGCGCGGGCCGCCGCGATGGCGGCGTTCAACTGGTCCAGCGACGCATCGGGCGCGGCCGCGATGCGCTCCTCGGTGGCAGGGTTGAGCACGTCGAAGGTCTGCGGCGACGTTTCCGCGCGGCCGTTCACCGTCATCGTGTAATCGGAATCCAGATTCATGCTCATGGTTGTGTTGCCTGTTCAAGAGTGACCGGGGATGCATGGGGTTTCGTGCCGGCGGCGGGACCGAGCAGCAGCCGTCCCACCACGCGGCCCGCGGCAAGATCCGCCAGCGCGGACTGCGCGTTATCCAGACAGCGGCATGCGGTGGGAATGGCAATGGGCCGGCGTTCGCGCACCAGCGCCATCAACGCGCGCAGTTCGTCCAGGTTGCCGATATACGACCCTTCGATGCTGATGGCGCGCATGGGCACCAGCGCGGGCGACAACGTCAGCTCCCCGCCAAAAAGACCCACCAGGATGAGCTGGCCGCCTTTGGTCAGCAGATCCAGGCCCAACTGCACCGTGCTGGCCGCGCCCACGCAGTCGATCACGGCCCACACCGCGCCCGCCGCCTGCCCCACCTGCGCGGCGGCATCGGCTGCGCCGGCGTCGATGGCCGCATGCGCGCCCGCGGCCAGCGCGGCGCCCCGGCGCGCGCCGTCCGGCTCCACCACGACGACGTTGCCGCAGCCCATCGCGCGCAGCAGCGTGACGCCCATCAGCCCCAGCCCGCCCGCGCCGATCACCACCACCGATTCCTCGGCCAGCACGTCCTGCGGGATCTTGAGAATGGCACTGTACGTGGTCAGGCCCGAGCACGCATAGGGCGCGGCCTGCTCGGGGCGCAGCTCGCCGATATCCACCAGATAGCGCGCGTGCGGCGCCACGATGTGATCGCTGTAGCCGCCGGGGCGGAAGATGCCCAGAAAGCGCGGCGATGCGCACAGGTTTTCACGGCCGCGGCGGCACACCTTGCAGTCGCCGCAGCCGATCCAGGGATAGACGAGGTAGCGCTGCCCCGGTTGCACGTTTGCGGGCACGTCCGGCCCCGTGGCAACCACTTCGCCCACGGTCTCGTGGCCGAGCGTCAACGGCAGCGACACACCGCGTTGCTGCATGCTCAAGCGCTTGCTGCCGCCCAGGTCATACGAGCCTTCCCAGGTGTGAATGTCGGTGTGGCACACGCCCGCGGCCAGCACCCGAAGCAGCACCTCGCTGCCTTGCGGCGCGGGCGTGGGGCGTTCGGCGCGCGTCAGCGGTTCGCCAAATGCCGTGACCTGATAGCTGATCATTCCGCGCCCCCGGACTTGGCCAGCGCGCAGCCGCCCTTGTCGAGCGGACGGAACGCCACGTTGCCCGGAATCACCGCGACCTGGTTGTACAGGTCCCATTCGCCCTTGGAGTCCGCGGGCTTCTTCACTTCAAACAGGTACATGTCGCGCACCACGCGGCCGTCCACGCGCAGCTTGCCGTCCTTCGTCATGAAGTCGTTGATCGGCATCTCACGCATTTTGGCCATGACGGCGTCGGCGTCCTTGGTGCCCGCGGCCTTGACCGCGTTCAGGTAGTGCGTGACGGCGCCATACGTGCCCGCCTGCGTCATCGTGGGCTTGCGGCCGACCTTGTCCTGAAAGCGCTGCGACCACGCGCGCGTGGCGTCGTTCTGGTCCCAGTAGAAGGCTTCGGTCAGCAGCAGCCCCTGGCCCAGCGGCAGGCCGATGGATTTGACGTCGGACAGGAACGCCAGCAGCGCCACTAGGCGCTGCGAACTGCCGGGCCGGCCAATGCCGAAGTCCGCGGCCTGCTTGATCGCGCTGATGACATCGTTGCCGCCCAACGCCAGGCCGATGATGCCGGCCTTGGAGCTTTGCGCCTGCAACAGGTACGAGCTGAAATCGGGCGTGTTCAGCGGCGAGCGCACCGCGCCCAGCACCTTGCCGCCGTTGCGCTCGATCACCGCCGATGCATCGCCCTGCAGCGCGTAGCCGAACGAATAGTCCGCCGTCATGAAGAACCAGTTCTTGCCGCCCTGTTCCGTGACGGCCGCACCGGTGCCGTTGGCCAGAGCGTAGGTGTCGTAGGTCCAGTGCACCGTGTAGGGCGAACACGCCTTGCCCGTCAGTTCGGACGTGGATGCGCTGGTCACCATGACAACCCGTTTCTTTTCGCGGCCCAGTTCGCTGATCGCCAGCGCCAGCGCGGACGTCGGCAGGTCGGTGATCATGTCCACCCCGTCCTGGTCGAACCACCGGCGCGCGGCGGCGCTGGCGACGTCCACCTTGTTCTGGCCGTCCGTGAAGACCAGCTCGATCGGCTTGCCCAGCACCGAGCCGCCAAAGTCCTGAACCGCCATGCGCGCGGCCTCGACCAGCCCCTTGCCGCCGATGTCCGAGTACGCCGAACTCATGTCGGCCATGATGCCTATCTTCACGGGGGCCGCCGCGTTTTGCGCGTGCGCGCCGCTTGCGGCCAGGATCGCGCCCGCCAGCGCGAGCGTCAGTTTGGGGATTGCCATGGACTTGTCTCCGTTATCGGTTTACGCCGTCTTTGCGGCGGTGTGCGTATTGCTCCGGGGAGCGTCCTTTTGTATCGTAGGCACGCGATTTCGCCTTCGTCCAAAGCGACGATTTTTCGTGCGTATCGCGGGTTTTCCCGCAACGATCCCCGCAAACCGCAGTCCCTGAACAGGCAGCCCATGCGTCATTCGTTCTCGATGGAACAGGCGCTGGCCAGCGGCAAGCTCAATGCCCCGGCCGCGCATGGCGACCATGTCGCCCGGCTTGCGCTGTGCGAGGCGATCTGCCGTCCGGAAGGACCCAAGGTGGTGGTGGCGCGCGGTCCCGCAGGCTACGGCAAGACCACGTTGCTGGCGCAGTGCCAGGCGCGTCTTCAGGCCGGACCGATGCGCACCGCCTGGCTGACGCTGGACCGCGCCGACAACGACCTCTCGCGCTTTCTGCGTTGCCTGATGGCGGCGCTGGGCACACTGTCCGGCGGCGCAAGTCCGGCGTTCGCAGCCCGCGATTCGGAGGACACGCTGGCGCTGGCGCTGGTCGAGGCCGTGGCGTCGCACGAGGCGCCGTTTGCCCTGGTGCTGGACGAATTCGAAGCCATCACCGCCCCCGCCGTGCTGGACCTGGTGCAGGACCTGATCGGACGCCTGCCCGCGCACGGCCGGCTGTTGATCGGCTCGCGGCATTCGCCCGGCCTGGCGCTGGGCCGGTTGCGCGCGGCCAACCAGTTGCTGGAGATCGACGCCGCGCAGCTGTGCTTTTCGATGGACGAGGCCACCCAGTTCTTTGCGCGCCGCCAGCCCATGCTGACGTCCGCCGAAGTCGAACTGCTGCATCGCAAGACCGAGGGCTGGGCGGCCGCGCTGTGCCTGGCGTCCGCCTCGCTCGCGCGGCAGCCGTCCGCCGCCGCGTTCATCGAACGGTTCTCCGGCAGCGACCAATCCGTGGCCGACTATCTGGCGCAGGACGTGCTTGCCAGCCAGACGCCCGCGCTGCGCCGCTTCCTGCTGCGCACCAGCATTCTCAAGCAGCTCAGCGCACCGCTGTGTCAGGCCCTTGTGCCCGACATGGACTGCGCGGACCTGCTGCGGCAACTTGAAGACGGCCACGTGCTGCTCACGCGCACCGCAGCCGACGAGCGCCATTACCGCTATCACAGCCTGTTCGCCAGCTACCTGCAATCGCAGCTGCGCGCGCAGGCGCCCGGCGACATCGCACACCTGCATCTTGCGGCCTCGCGCTGGTACGAGACGCAGGGCCGGCCCGTACCAGCGATTGACCACGCCATCGACGGCGGCGACTTCGGCCGCGCGCTGGCGCTGTTGCAGACGCACGCCGAGCCGCTGCTGGCCGAGGGCCGGATGCGCCTGCTGTCGCGCTGGCTGGGCCAGCTGCCCGCGGCCGTACTCGCCACGCGGCCGTTGCTGCAGGCCATGCAGGTGTGGGCCACCTGTTTCACGCGCGGTCCCGGCGAGGCCGCTGCGCTGATGGCAGACCTGAAGTTGGCCGGCAGCGCCGATCCCGCGGTGCAGGCGCACGTGCGCGCGTTGCAACCCCTGCTGTTGTCGATGATGGATCGCCACGAGGAAGCCTACGCCGCCGGCCTGCCCAGCGTCGCGTCGTTGGGCGACGCACTGTCGTTCACCGATACCGCGCTGGCCAACGCCATGGCCAACGTCAGCGCCGTACTGGGCCGCTACCACGAGGCGCGCGCACTGCTGGACACCGCGCGGCGCGCGCAGAGCCGCAGCGCCAGCACGTTCAACCTGATGTACTCGGAAGCGGTCGAAGGCATCATCGACCTGCAGGAAGGGCGCATGCGCCAGGCCGGCGCGCGTTTTCGGATGGCGGTGCGGGCCACGCGCAAGGGCGCGTACGGACAGGCCAACGGCAACGCCTGGGCCGGCGTGCTGTATGCCGCGTGGGTCTACGAGACCGGCGACCTCGCGCAGGCCGCGCGGCTGCTGCAGGTGTACGTGCCGCTCGGACGCGACGTCGGGCTGCCGGACCACCTGATCCTGGGCTACCTGATGCAGGCGCGTGTGGCGTTCTACGAAGGCGATCCCGAGCAGACCTTCTACCTGCTGGGCGAACTGGAATACCTGGGCCATCAGCGCGGCCTGCCGCGCATCGCGGCCAGCGCCCGCGTCGAGCGCGCGCGCGTGCTGCTGATGCAGGGCCATCCGCACGCCGCGCGCGACGAACTGCTGCGCGCGGACGACGCGGACCTGTGGCGCCGCGTGGAAGCACTGCGGCTGCCGGCCAATGACCTCTTGTATCCGCGGCTGGGACGATTGCGGTGCGCGGCTTTTGACGGCGATCCCGCCGCCGCGCTGCGTGAACTGGATCAGGACATCGCAAAGGCGTTGGCCGCCCAGCGCGTGCGGCGCGCGTACAAGCTTCAGCTGTTTCGCGCGGTCGCGCTGGCGCGCATGCAGGACGATGGCGCGGCGGCGGCGCAGCTTGCGCCGCTATTGCACACGGCGCAATCCGAAGGCCTGTGCCGCGTGCTGGTGGACGAGGGCGCGACGCTGGCCGGCCTGTTGCAGCGCCATGCCGCGTCGCCGGCCGGCAGTGCATGGCTGGCGCCGGACGGCGCGCGCGCGTGGTGGCAGCGCTACCTGGCGCAGGCCCGTTTGAACCCGGCGGCGCCGATTGCCCCCGTGGGCGAGGCGCCCGGCGTGGAAGGCCTCACGCCCAAGGAACTGCGCGTGCTGCGCCTTCTGGCCGAGGGCCATTCCAATAGCGCCATCGCGCGGCAACTGTTCGTGTCGGAGAGCACCGTGCGCACGCACCTGCGCCACCTGAACGTCAAGCTCAGTGCGGACAGCCGGACGCAGGCGGTGGCGCGGGCCCGCAGCGCGGGCCTGCTGTGACGTACCCCGTGACGCACTCCGTGGCTTACTCCGGCGTGTTGATCTGATCCGCCGTGATGATCTCGGCGACCAACACCTGCCCCGGGCCATCCAGGTAATACTCTTCCTTGGCCGGTTCGCGCAGCTTCATGTAGGCGTCTTCGCCGATCTGCATGGTGTGGCCAGCGGCCAGTACGGCGCCGCTTTCCAGCATGTAGCTCATGATGTTGTTGAACATGGTCGAGTACATCTCGCCCTCGTCATGGCCCGTTGCCAGCGCCGCAAAATCCGGCAGGCCGAACGCATCGGCGCCATAGGTGCGCATCCACACGCCCTGCACACCTTCCACCTCGTATTTCACGAAGCCGCAATACAGCATGTTCAGCGGCAGCGTGCGCAACAGTTCCATGCTCTCGTCGCCCAGCGACTCGTCGGCAAACACGCCGGCGGGCAGCGACGTGTGCGCATGCTCGTTCAGCACCGCCAGCGCCTTGAAATTGGCCAACGCCCCCGCCACTGCGGCCAGCGCCACGTACTGCTCCAGCGGATCGGTTTCGTAGCCCGCGTAATACAGGATGACGTGACTCACATGCGCGCGGACCTCATCCTTCAACGTGGCCGGATAGTGCGACGGCGCCACGCAGGTTTCCAGCGCGTCCTTGGGATAGGGCGCATTGAAGCCCACCAGCCGCACGACGTGCTTGTCCCAGCCGGCCATGCCCAGGAATTCCGGCATGTCGGGCGCGATTTCGGCGCGGGCGTCCTTCATGGTCGGGTGGTAGGCGCGCAGCGCTTCAGCCAGCGCCGACTCGGAAATCGCCAGCGGCGCGGCAAAGAGGACTTGCAGGCTCAGCGGTTGCGCGATGTCCGGATTTGCCAGCAAGGCGGTGGAATCCGTGGGGTCGGCGGCGCCGGTGGGTTCTTCCTTGCGGCCGAAGAAACGGGAGAAGATGCTCATACGTATCCAAGGTTCGAAATAAAAACGGGGACAGTATAAGGACCCCGCCGGCGCATTCATCGCCGAGGTCGCCATTGGATACATCTTCGCGGGCCGGCTATTCCTCGAATCCGCGCGTCCCAACCGTCTCGACCACGAAATCAATGAAGGACTTGATGCGCGACGAGATCGCGGTGTTCCGGTAATACACCGCGTTGATCGGCTGCCGCTCTTCCAGCAACTGCTTCACAAACAGCGGCTGCAGCGCACCGCTTGCGCGGTCGCCGCGCGTCATGAAGTCGGACAGGCACACGATGCCGCCGTCGTTCAGCGCAAGCTGGCGCAGCGTCTCGCCGCTGTGAGCGCGCACCTGCGGCTTGATATGCACCGGCTGCCCGTCCGCATCCAGCAGCGGCCATTCGTTCAGCGGTTCCAGTTGGGCAAATCCCAGCAGCACGTGCGAGGCCAGATCCGCTGCGCGCCGCGGCGTGCCGTGCCGCGCCAGATAACCCGGGCTGGCCAGCACACGCACCCGGCTCGTGCCCAGCGCCACCGCGTGCAGCGACGAATCCTTCAGCCGCCCGATGCGAAACGCCAGGTCGGTGCGCCGCGCCAAGAGGTCGATGTTGCCTTCGTTGCTGGTGAGCTCCAGTTCCACCTGCGGATAGCGCTTGCGATAGGCCGGCACCAGCGGCGCGATCACGTGCAGCATGAAGGGCGACGCCGCATCCACGCGCAGGAGGCCCGCGGGCTGGTTGCGGCGCAGGTTCATCAACTCTTCGGCCTCCTCGACCGACGCGATGATCCGCCGCGCCTGCTCCAGGTAGGCCTTGCCTTCTTCGGTCAGCGCCAGGCGCCGGGTCGTGCGCCGCATCAGCGTGGTTTGCAGCTTTTCTTCCAGCCGGCTCATGGTGCGGCTGGTCGCGGAGATGGTCTGGCCCAGCACGTCGGCGGCGGCGGTGATCGAGCCGCTGTCCACGATGGCGATGAAGACCTGCATTTCGTCGAGGGTCGTTTTCATATTTGACGTTTTATCAAAAGTATTTCGCCCATACCGGTATTTTTCCGCAAGGATGCGGCAGGCACACTACGTCCATTCCCGAACGCCGCACGTTCGGCCACGCACACCCCCAGGAGTTTTACATGAGCATTCCCGCCTTTGGCGTTGGCACCTTCCGTCTGCAAGGCCAGACCGTCGTCGATTCGGTGCGCAACGCGCTGGACGTCGGCTACCGCGCCATCGACACCGCCCAGATCTATGAGAACGAAGCCGACGTCGGCCAGGCCATCGCCGAATCGAACGTGGCCCGCGAAGACCTGTTCATCACCACCAAGATCTGGGTGCCCAACTACGCGAAGGACAAGCTCGTCCCCAGCCTGAAGGACAGCCTGGCCAAGCTGCGCACCGACTACGTGGACCTGACGCTGATCCACTGGCCCGCGCCGGACAACGGCGTTTCCGTGGACGAATTCATGACTGCGCTGGCCGACGCCAAGTCGCAGGGCCTGACCCGCCAGATCGGCATTTCCAACTTCCCCATCGCGGAAACGCGCGCCGCCATCGCCGCCGTCGGCCGCGATGAGATCGCCACCAATCAGATCGAGCTCAGCCCCTACCTGCAGAACCGCACGCTGACCGCCTTCCTGAAGGAACAGGGCATTCACGTCACCTCGTACATGACGCTGGCGTACGGCAAGGTGCTCAAGGATCCGGTCATCGGCCAGATCGCGCAGCGCCACGAAGCCACGCCCGCGCAGGTTGCGCTGGCCTGGGCGCTGCAACTGGGCTATGCCGTGATCCCCTCGTCCACCAAGCGCGAGAACCTGGCCAGCAACCTGCTTGCCCAGGACCTGCGCCTGACGGACGAAGACATGGCGCAGATCGCCGCGCTGGAACGCAATGGCCGCGAAGTCAGCCCGGAAGGGTTGGCCGCAACGTGGGATTGAACCGAAGGGGACCGAACCATGCACACGACTGATCCGCTGTTCCAACCCTTGGCGCTGGGCAGCCTGACGCTGCCCAACCGTATCGTCATGCCGCCGATGACGCGCTCGCGCGCCACGCAGCCGGGCGATTGCGCCAATGCGCTGATGGCGCGCTACTACGCGCAGCGCGCCGGCGCCGGCCTCATCGTCAGCGAAGGCACGTACATCTCGCCGATGGGCAAGGGCTATGCCGGCACGCCCGGCCTGTGCACCCCCGCCCAGGTGGCGGGCTGGCGCGGCGTGACCGACGCCGTCCACGCCGCCGGCGGCCGCATCTACGCGCAGCTCTGGCACGTGGGCAGGCTAAGCCACACCAGCCTGCTCGGCGGGCAGGCGCCGGTGTCGTCCTCTGCAATTCAGGCAGAGGGCGTCAACGTCTTCATCCAGAACGAGGACGGCAGCCCCAACTTCGTGCAGGCCTCGGCGCCGCGCGCGCTGTCGGCCGCGGAAGTCCAGGCCATTGTCGAGGAATACCGCCAGGCCGCGCGCAACGCGATCGCCGCGGGGTTTGACGGCGTGGAGCTGCACGCCGCCAACGGCTATCTGGTCAACCAGTTCCTGGATTCCGAGGCCAACAACCGTACCGACGCGTACGGCGGCTCGCTGGAGAACCGCATCCGCTTCCTGGATGAAGTGGCCCGCGCGCTGGTCGAGACGCTGGGCGACCCGGCCCGCGTCGGCATCCGTCTGGCGCCGCTCACGACGCTGAACGGCTGCGTGGATGCGGACCCTGTCGCCACCTACACCGCGGCCGCCAAGCGCCTGGGCGAGATCGGCGTGGGCTACATCCATATTGCGGAAGCCGACTGGGACGACGCCCCCGACATGCCGCTGTCCTTCAAAGAGGCGCTACGCCGCGTCTATCCCGGCGTGCTCATCTACGCCGGCAAATACACGGCCGAGCGCGCCCGCGATGCGCTGCAAGCCGGCTGGGCGGATTTGATTGCCTTCGGCCGTCCGTTCGTGGCGAACCCCGACCTGCCCGAGCGCCTGCGTCACGACGAACGGCTGGCCGAGCATGACAGGAACACCCTGTTCGGCGGCGATGCGCGCGGGTTGACGGACTATCCGGCGTTCAACGCGCGGCAGGCGCCCGCGTCATGATTACGCCGGCTCGCGGGACTGCTGCTTGGTCTCCCGCATGATCGCCACGAAGGCATCCACCGCGGGATTCCGGTGATCGGGATGGCGTGCGGCGGCCAGTTCCGCGCGGAAGGCCCCGCGCCCCCGGATGCCCACGTACGCGAGGATATCCATGCGCATCCGCGCCAGCGACGCGGGCACCACCGCCGCGCCGAAGCCCGCTTCGACGAGGGTCAGAATCGTGGGGATCATGCTTTCCTGCACGATGTTGGCGGGCTTGCCCGCCGCTTCGACCATCTGCCGCAGCACCTGGCTGAAGTAGCGCGACCGGTCGCGCGCATAACCCACGAGCGGCAGGTCCAACACTTGCTCCATGGTCACCCAGCGCTTGCTCGCGAGCGGGTGGCCGCGCCGCAGCGCGAGCACCATCGGCTCGGAAAACAGCGGCAAGGGTGACAGGTCCGCATCCGCAAACGGCGGGCGCAGCAGCGCCAGATCCAACCGCCGCTGATGCAGCGCCTCGGGCATCTCGCTCGAATTCATTTCCTGCAGGTCCAGCACCACGCCGGGGAAACGCTGCCGGAACACGAACAGTGCCTGCGGCACGTTCGAATAGGCCGCGCTGGGCGTCAGGCCGATTGTCAGCTGGCCGGCTTCGCCGCTGGCCGCCTGCCGCACGTGCCGTACCGTGGCCTCGTGCTCGACCGCCATCTGCCTGATCCGGCGCTGCAGCTCCGCGCCGGCCGCGGTCAGCTTGACCGTGCGCGTGGTGCGTTCCAGAAGCTGCACGCCCAGCTCTTCCTCGAGCTTGCGCACGCTCTGGCTCAACGGAGGCTGACTCAAATGCAGGCGCTGCGCCGCGCGCCCGAAATGCAGCTCTTCGGCGACCACGGCGAACACCTGGAGCAGACGGCTGTCGATGAGCATTTATTTTCCTGGCGAATCAATAGCGGGAGAATAAGGTATTAGACATCCTAATGGCGGCTTCCTACTATGCGCTCACAATCAACGGGCCGGGACGACGGCCTCCATGACAAGGGAAATGCCATGCCTGCTGCCTCCTTCACCCTCAAGTTCCTGGCCGGGGCCTTTGCCGCCAGCCTGTGCCTTGCCTCACCCGGCGCCCTGGCGCAAGCGGCCTATCCCAACCAGGCCATCAAGTTCATCGTGCCGTACGCGGCGGGCGGCAGTTCGGACACGCGCTCGCGCCAGTTGGCCCAGAGACTCAGCGATTCGCTGGGCGTACCCGTCGTGGTCGACAACAAGCCGGGCGCAAGCGGCAACATCGGCACGGCGCAGATCGCCTCGGCAAAGCCGGACGGCTACACGATCGGTCTGGGCAACTTCGCGCCCATGTCGGTCAACAAGGCGCTCTATACGATGCCCTTCGATCCGGCAAAGGACATCGCGCCCGTGGCCCTGATTGAACTGGGCCCGATGGCGCTGGGCGTCAGCAGCAAATCTCCCTATGCCGACCCGGCCGCGCTCGTGCGTGACGCCAAGGCCAATCCCGAAAAGCTCAATTACGCGTCCACCGGCGCGGGCAGCGCGTCGCACCTGAGCACCGAGCTGTTCAAAGAGCAAGCCGGCGCGAACGCGACCCACGTGCCCTACCGCGGTGGCGCGCCCGCCGTGAACGACCTGATCGCCGGCAACGTGGACTTCTACATCGAACTGCCCAGCCTGTTCCTGCCGCACGCCTCGGGACCCGATGCCCGCATCAGGATCCTGGCGGTGGCTGCGGACAAGCGCGCGCCGGGCCTGCCGGACGTACCCACCTTCAAGGAGCTGGGGATGCCCGATATGGTCGTCTCCAACTGGTTCGGCGTCATCGCCCCGGCAGGCACGCCGCCCGATGTCATCAAGACGCTGAATGACCACATCAACCGCGCCCTGCAGGACAAGCAGTACCGCGCCGTGGTGGAGTCGCAAGGCGGTGAGGTGGCAGGCGGCACGCCGGAACAGTTCCAGGCCTTCATCGCCAGCGAAAACGCGCGCTGGACGCAGCTCATCCAACAGAAGCAGATCAAGGTCCAATGATGCTGGCAGCGCAGGAAGCCCTTGCCCGAAGCAAGGCGGGGGATGCGCAGGTCCAGGCCTGGGTCTGCTTGGCCGATGAAAGCGCGGTTGCCCAGTCCGGGACGGGCGGGCTGGCGGGCGCGGGGTTCGGCGTAAAGGATGTGATCGACGTCGCGGGCTTGCCCACCCGCTCGGGCTCCGCCGCTGAGTCGGCCGAGCCCGCGCGGCGAGACGCGACCTGCGTGGCGCAGTTGCGCGCCGCTGGCGCCGTGCCCATCGGCAAGACCGTAACCGCCGAGTACGCGTATGTCACGCCGGGGCCGACCCGCAACCCGCGCAATCCGGCGCATACGCCGGGCGGCTCGTCGAGCGGATCCGCGGCGGCGGTCGCCGCGGGCATGGTCGACATGGCGCTGGGGACGCAAACGGGCGGTTCCATGATCCGCCCCGCCGCCTTTTGCGGCGTGGTCGGCTTCAAACCCACTTTCGGCCGGGTGCATCGGCAAGGGATGCACGTGCTGTGCGACTCGCTGGACACCATCGGCTGGTTCACGCGCGACGTGGAGCAGTCCCAGCTGGTGGCCTCGGTGCTGCTGCCGGGCTCGGCCGCACCGCGTCCCGATCGCGCGCCGCGCGTCGCACTGGTGACCGCAAGCGCGATCGGCGACCTGAGTGACGCCGCGCGAACGGCGCTCAATGACTGCGCGGCAGTCCTGCGGGAACAGGGCGCCCACATTACCGCGCCGGAAGTGGATGGGGATCTGCAGACACTGCTGCACATCCATTCGCAGACCATGCTCGCCGAATTGGCGCGCGGCCTGCTGCCGGTGGCGCTCGGCGCGCAAGGCAGCTTGCTGTCGCCGGCGCTGCGTGCGGCGGTGGACCGAGGGCTGGCGATTCCGTACGCGGAGTACGTGGCGCTCCAGCACCGCCGCGTGCAGCTGGCCCGCGAGTGGCAGGCGCGTTTCGGCGACGTGGACTTCATCATCACGCCCAGCGCCCCGTCCGAAGCGCCCGAGGGGGTGCGATCCACCGGCTCGTCCCTCTTTAATCGCATATGGTCGCTGTTGGGTTGGCCGGCACTGCATCTGCCGACGGGCTGCGCGGACAATGGCCTGCCGGTCGGCGTGCAGTGGGTTGCGCGGACCGACGAAGACCAGGCCTTGCTCGGATGGGCGCGGCAACTGCATTGCGTCATCAGGGGCGCCTTTTTGAGCGCGCCCGAGAGAATTCGGGATTAAGCCCTAACCAATTGGTATGGGTTTGCGGCCCGACGTGGCCGGAATGAAAGGATCGGGCCCTACACTGCCTCATCGCAGCGCGCGGCCCGATGCGCCGGCGCACCACCCGATGGGAGCCCGTCCTGGCATGAACGATCCAACGTCCGATGATCCGTCCTGGCTGCGACCGCGGTTTCTTCTCGCGGTGGTCCTGACCGGCCTCTTCGCAGGGCTGGGCGGCATGCTGCTCGGCATGCTGCTGCACGCCGTCCAGCACCTGGCCTACGGCTACGGCGGCGGCCAGATCATCAGTCACGAAACATTCCTTGAAGGCGTGCAGGCCGCCAGCGGACCTCGCCGCGTGCTGGCGCTGGTGCTGTGCGGCCTGGCGGCCGGCGGCGGATGGTGGATGATCTATCGCTATGGCCGTCCCCTGGTCAGCGTCAAGAAGGCGGTGTCAGACACCACGCAAGCGATGCCCCCGGCGACGACCATGGCGCACGCCATCCTGCAGATCGTGACCGTCGGGCTGGGCTCGCCACTGGGCCGCGAGGTCGCCCCGCGCGAAGTCGGCGCGCTGGCCGGCGGCCGGCTGGCCGCGCTGCTGCGGCTGCCGCCCGCGCAGCACCGGATCGTCATCGCCTGTGGCGCCGGCGCGGGGCTGGCCGCCGTCTATAACGTGCCGCTCGGCGCGGCCCTGTTCGTGCTGGAGGTGCTGCTGGGATCGTTCGCCTGGCCTGCGGTGGTCGCAGCGCTTATCGCCTGCTGCATTGGCGCGGTGGTGGCATGGGCGGGACTGGGCAACGACATCCAGTACGCCGTGCCCGCCATGCAGATCAGCGCCAGCCTGGTGGCCTGGGCCATCGTTGCCGGCCCCTTGTTCGGATGCGCGGCCCACGGTTTTCAGCGGCTGACGGCCGCAGCGCGCGCCAAGGCCGCCCGGGGCTGGCAACTGCCCGTGGCCTGCCTGGTCAATTTCACGCTGCTCGGCCTGCTTGCAATCTATCTGCCCGCGCTGCTGGGCAACGGCAAGGGCCCGGCGCAACTGAGTTTCGACAATGAGCTGACCATCGCCCTGGCCGCCACGCTGGCCGTGATGAAGGTGGTTGTCGTCGCCTGCACGCTGCGCGCGGGCGCGGAGGGCGGTTTGCTCACCCCCGCCATCGCCGTCGGCGCGTCGCTTGCCGTCGTGCTGGGGGGGCTGTGGAGCATGGCCTGGCCCGACTCGCCGCCCGGCGCGTTTGCCGTGGTGGGCGCGGCCGCCTTTCTGGCCTCGTCGATGCGCATGCCGCTGACCGCGGTGGTGCTGATCCTGGAATTCACCCGGGTCGACCAGGCCTTTCTTGTTCCCATCATCGTGGCGGTGGCCGGCTCGGTGCTGACGAGCCGCTACTGCGCGGCCCGCCGCGACCGGCTTGCCGCCGCCCCTGCCGCCGCCGCGCGCAACGCATCCTGAAGTTCCCGGAGACCCGCATGACCCAAGGCAAACCCATTGGCATCCACCGCTACGACGCCCCGGCGGGCGGCTGGGGCGCCCTGAAGGCGACCGCGCAGGCGGTGGCCAACCAGATGCGCATTGCCGAAGCGCCCGTGCTGCTCCTGCGCACCAACAAGCCCGACGGCTTCGATTGCCCCGGCTGCGCCTGGCCCGACAAGGCGCATACGTCCACATTCCAATTCTGCGAAAACGGCGCAAAGGCCGTCACCTGGGAAGCCACCCGCAAGCGCGTGACGCCCGAGTTCTTCGCCGCGCACACGGTGACCGAACTGCTGACCTGGACCGACCACGACCTGGAAAACGCGGGCCGCCTGACCCATCCGCTGGCCTACGACACCGCCAGCGACACCTATCAGCCCATCGAATGGGACGCCGCGTTCGCGCGCATCGGCCAGACGCTTGCCAGCCTGCCCGACCCGGACATGGCAGAGTTCTATACGTCAGGCCGCGCGTCCAACGAAGCCGCATTTCTCTTCAGCCTGTACGCCCGAGAGTTCGGCACCAACAATTTCCCCGACTGCTCCAACATGTGCCACGAGGCCACCAGCGTCGGACTGCCCAAGGCCATCGGCATCGGCAAGGGCACGGTGTCGCTGGACGACTTCGACAAATGCGACCTCATCATCTCGATGGGACACAACCCCGGCACGAACCATCCGCGCATGATGGGCACCCTGCACGAGTGCGCGCGCCGTGGCGTGCCCATCATCGTGTTCAACCCGCTGCGCGAGCGCTCGCTGGAACGCTTTGCCGATCCGCAGGACCCGATCGAGATGGGCACCTTCGGCTCCACGGCCATCGCCTCCACGTACTACCAGGTCAAGGTCGGCGGCGACGCCGCCGCGCTCAAGGGCATCATGAAGGCGCTGATGGACGCGGATCGCGGCGGGCGCAACACGCTGGACCACGAATTCATTGCGCGGCACACCAACGGCTACGAGGCCTTCGCGCAGGACCTGGACGCCACGAGCTGGACCGACATCGAACAGGCCAGCGGCCTGCGCCGGCGCGACCTGGAACTGGTGGCCGAGGCCTATGCGCGTTCCAACGCCACCATCGTCACCTACGGCATGGGCATCACGCAGCACGAAAAGGGCACGAGCAACGTGCAGCAGATCGCCGCGCTGCTGCTGATGCGCGGCAACTTCGGCAAGCCGGGCGCGGGCATCTGTCCCCTGCGCGGGCACTCCAACGTGCAGGGCAACCGCACGGTCGGCATCACCGAGAAGATCGACAGCACCATGTTCGACCACGTCGAACAGACCTTCGGCTTCCGGCCCCCAAACCGGACCGGCCATGACGCGGTCGAAGCCATGAAGGCGATGGCTGCGGGCCGCGCCAAGGCGCTGATCTGCCTGGGCGGCAACTTCGCGATCGCGCTGCCCGACACCGAGGCCTGCGAGCGCGGCATGCGGCAACTGGATCTGGCCGTGCATCTGAACACCAAGCTGAACCGCTCGCACCTGTTGATCGGCAAAGCGTCGATCATCCTGCCGGTGCTGGGCCGCACGGAAAGCGACGTGCAGGCCGGCGGCGCGCAATCGGTCACGGTCGAGGATTCGATGTCGATGGTGCATGCCTCGCGCGGCAAGCTTGTGCCCGCCTCACCGCACCTGCGTTCGGAACCGGCCATCATCGCCGGCATGGCGCAGGCGACGCTGCCGCACAGCCGCGTCAACTGGGCGCACCTGATCGAGGACTACGACCGCATCCGCGACCTGATCGAAAAGATCTACCCGGATTTCCGCGACTACAACGAACGCATCCGCATCCCCGGCGGCTTCCGCCTGCCGCTGCCGCCCACCGAGCGCATCTGGAAGACGGCGTCGGGCAAGGCCGAGTTCATTCCGTTCGCGGACCTGCGCGAAGATCCGGATATCGTCGAAGGCAACATCCTGCGGCTCACCACGCTGCGCAGCCACGACCAGTACAACACCACCATCTACGGCCTGGACGACCGCTACCGCGGCGTGTTCGGCCGCCGCGACGTGCTGTTCATGAACGCGTCCGACCTGGCGCGCCACGGCATTGCGCACGGCGACGAGGTCGACATCATCACCAGCCTGCCCGGCCAGACGCACCGGCGGCTGCGGCTGACGGCCGTCCGGCACGACATCGCGGCGGGCTCGGTGGGCGCGTACTACCCCGAAGCCAACAATCTTTGCCCGCTGGATTACCAGGACACGGCCAGCGGCACGCCCAGCTACAAGTCGATCCCGGTGCGAATCCAGAAAGCGGCCTGATCGCCGCAGCATGCGTCCGGCGGGCGGCGCGGACGCCGCGCCTCATCCCTCTGGACGAGCGCAACCGGGGCCAGATGATGCGTAAGCACCATTGCACATTCAAGGATTAATACTTTCGGCTACTAGCGAGGCGGATGAGGTCCGCATATATATCCCTGGAAGGGGCGCCGCATCATCGTCGTCATGTCGTCTTGCCAAGAACACCCGCGCCCGTGCCCAGGAGACCATCGATGGCACGATGTCCGTTTGCGACGTGGCGACCCATTTCCGGCTCGTCCGGGCCTCATCTTGGCGGCCCCTTCAAGATCGTCCATCACACCACGGAAGGCAGCACCGCGCAGGGTGCGATGGATGCGTTCCGCCGCAACCGTTCCGACCCCCACTTCACGGTCGACGCCACCACCATCTTCCAGCACGTAGACACCGCCGAAGGCGCGCGGGCGCTGCGCAACGATGCGGGCGGCGTGCAGACCAACCGGGATTCGGCGGTGCAGATCGAACTGGTGGGATTCGCGCATCTGCCCAAGGACAGCCGCGCGCTGACCAACGTGGCGCGCCTGTGCCGCTGGATCGAACAGCAGCACGACATTCCCCGCAAATGGCCGTCGGGCCGCCCCTTGCCCGCCAAGAACGGCAAGGATCCGGGCGGCCATAACCGCGACCCGGCCATCTGGGATTCGGCCAGCGGCCACTTCGGCCATTGCCACGTCCCCGAGAACTCCCATTGGGATCCCGCCTATTCCGCGGCGGAAGCCGACTTCATCCTGGCCGCCACGTTTTCCGAAGACGGCGCGCTGGTGTCGCCCGCCCCGCCGCCGCGCCCGGCTGCTCGCCGCGCATCCAAGAGCGCGACGCCCACCTCGACCATGCCGGACCACGGCGTCAACGCGGTTGGTATCCACGGCTACCTGAACGATCTGGCGGTGCAGACGCTGGAGCCACCCGGCATGCCGGTCGCACGGCGGCGCGCGCCCGCCAAACGCTCGGGCGCCGTGCTGCGTGCCGGCGCCGCAGGCAAGACCGCACGGCAGGCGCCGCAGGCCAGCATCAACGCCGGCAGCGTGCTGTCGTTTGCATCGGGCTTGCAGGAACAGGAACGCGGCGATGTGCTGTATTCGCTGCAACTGGCTCAACGCGCGGCCAGCGCCGCGCATGACCGATTCACGCAGTCGCAGGCCTGGTATCAGACCTACGTGGAAGTGCTGGAAAACCTGGGCTGGACCAGCGGGCAGATGAGCTTTACCCATCACGAGGAAGACGAGCGCGAATTCCGCATGGATCAGGTGGCCGTCGACCTGCTGCTGGCCGTCGCGCGGCGCGATCAGCTGGCGGTGCTGGACCAGGCCGTGGCCGCGCTGGGCCAATTGGCCGAAGACGACGACACCGTGAAGCTCTTCGACTTTCACGCGTCGTCGCAGTCGGGCGGCAACTTCCAGCTGGGCGCGGTGCAGCGCGATCGCGGCGGCGGGCTGTCGATGGCGCTGGGCGCCTACTACTTTCGCGCCGTGGACAGCCGCAAGCGTTTCCTGTTTGCGCAGTGGGGTGCGCGCCAGGTGAACTTCTGGGCCTGCGCGCAGCGCCTGACGCTGAACGCCGCCCTGTATGAACAGCTGCGCGACGACGTAGAGGCCAAGCTGGCCGCCGACGCGCCCCGCTACATCGCCAGCTTGAAGCTGGCGTCCTAGCCGGCCGCCGGCATTGGGAGAACGACATGGCGACCCGAAAGGCGGCAGCGCGCACGGCAACCAAGTCCGCGCCAAAGAAGAAGAGCAAGCGCGTGGCGCAAGCGTCCGCCGCGGCCCCGGAAGATCCGGCCCCGAAGGCCCGCAAACGCCGCAAGCAGGATGATGCCCCGTCGGCGCGGCCCTTCGAGCGGTCCGCCAAGCCCGATGCCTTCGACGCGCGCGACATCCTGTTTCGGCCCAACATTTCCGTCACGCCCAAGGTGGAGATGATTCCCGTGATGGGACTGACGGTGAAGCACCAGGGCGAAACCTCGGCCTGCACGGGCTTTGCGCTCTCCACGGTGGTCGAATACCTGCTGCGCAAATCCGAGCGCGATACGCGCCCCGCGATCTCGCCCTACATGCTGTATTCGATGGCGCGGCGCTACGACGAGTTTCCGGGATCGGTCGACGACAGCGGCTCCAGCCTGCGCGGCGCGTTGAAGGGCTGGTTCCGGCACGGCGCCTGCGCCCAGGGCTTGTTCCCCACCATCGACATGCCGCCGGCGGCCAAGCGCCCCGAAGACGACTGGTGGCTGGACGCGGTGAAGCGGCCGCTGGGCGCCTACTACCGGATCGACACGCGCAGCATCGTCGAGATGCACGCTGCGCTGAACGAAGTCGGCATCCTGTACGCCAGCGCGGGCTGCCACGACGGCTGGGACGACGGCCACGGCGTCACGCCGCACGAGGACGAGCCCACGCCCGTCAGCCGGCCGTTCTGGGTCATCCCATCCACCGGACAGGACATGGCGATGCAGGGCCACGCCTTCGTCATCGTCGGCTACACGCAGGACGGCTTTCTGATCCAGAACTCGTGGGGCGAGGAATGGGGCACGTACGGCATGGCCGTGCTGACCTACGACGACTGGCTGCGCAACGCAATGGACTGCTGGGTCGTGCAGCTGGGCGTGGTCACGCACGAGCACGATCGAATCGCCAACAGCATCAGCCTGCGCACGGAAGGACAGAAGGTGACCCTTGCCGCCGGCAAGGTGCTGCGCGACCGCGAGCTCACGCCTTTCATCGTCAACGTCGGCAATAACGGCAAGCTCAGCAACAGCGGCGCCTTTCGCACCACGCCGGACGACCTGCGCGCCATCGTGGACGTCCACATGGCCGCCGCGCGCGAGCGCTGGAACCTGAAGGACAAGCCGATGGACGTCTGCGTCTACGCGCACGGCGGCCTGGTCGGCGAGAACGACGCGGCCGAAGCCGCCGCCGAATGGATCCCGCTGCTTTACGACAGCCAGATCTTTCCCGTCTTCCTGATGTGGGAAACGGATTTCATCAGCACCGTGAAGAACATCATCCGCGACGCGGCGAGCAACGTGCCGCGCACCACCGGCGGCATCGGCGAGCGGCTGGAACGCTGGTGGAACCAGCGGCTTGAACGTTGGCTGGCGCGCCCCGGCACGGTGATCTGGGGCGAGATGAAGCAGAACGCCGAAGCCATGAGTGAGCCAGCCATCAATGGCGGCGAAGAGGCCGCGATGATCCTGCTGTACAAGCACTTCAAGACGCATGTCGCGCGCGGCCGCGTGCGCCTGCACATCGTGGGCCATTCGGCCGGCGCCATCGTCGCCAGCCACTTCGTCAAGCGCCTGACGGCGGACGGCGGGGAGCTGGAATCGCTGAGCCTGATGGCGCCCGCCGTCACGATGAAAACCTTCCAGGATCTGGTCGTGCCGCACCTGGGCAGCCGCGTGAAGCGCTACCAGCAGTTCCATCTGTCGGATCGCGCCGAAGAGGACGACCCGACCTGCGGGCCGTACCGGCGCTCGCTGCTGTACTTGGTCAGCGAATCGTTTGAAGGCGGCACCACCACGCCGCTGCTGGGCATGGAACGCTACTTTCGCGAGGCGGCCATTCCGTGCGATGCGGTTCACGTCTCGCCGGCCGGCAGCCCTTCCGCCACCGCCCGCGTGGCGCCGGTGGCCTCCAGCACGCATGGCGGATTCGACAACGACAAGGGCACGCAACAGCAGGTCATCGCGTTCATCAAGCGTTGACGGCGGGTGAAGAGGTCTTGTCATGACAGAGATGGAGCCAGAACCCTATCCCGAAGCGCCGGCGCTTTCCCAGGACGGGGCGCTGCGCGAGTTCTCCCTTTTTGGCGAGCCCGCCGAGGTTGCGCGCGTGCTGTCCCAGGTCGGCGTGCCTTGCCTCGTGCTGGCCGCCACCGGCGAGATCGTGGCGGCGAGCAGCGTGCTGCCGCTGGCGCGCGATGCGCTCGTCGGCCGCCACGTCAGCCAGGTCTACGGTCTTGCCAAGCCGCTGCGCATGGGAGACGGCCCCGTCGACGTCGTGTATCGACGCGCCGGCGGCGCGCGCGTGCCCGCGCAGCTCATTCCGCTATGCACCTTGGACAGCGGCGAACTCATCGTGCTGGTCAATGACGGCATGCCGTTCCGCGAGGCCGAGGCCCACCGTTTCGAACGTACCCCCTACGCCGTGTTCCGGCTGGACATGCAGGGCGTGATCCGCTTCGCCAACCCCGAGGCCGCGCGCACGCTGGGCCTGCCGCGTGACGCCCTGTACGGCACCCGGCTGGCGGCGCATTTCCGGCCGTCCGACGGCGGACCGGTGCAGCGCGCCATCGTGCGCTGCATGGAGGACACGGAAGGCGATGCCATGGTCGCGGTGACCATCGCCATCCCGGTGCCGGACGACGCCGACCGGCAGTTCGAGCTGGTCATGACGCCCGATCCCGCCCCCAACGGCCAGCTGCTGGGCGTGATCGCCGTCATCCAGTCGCGCACGCTGGAATCCGCCCGCGACGAAATCCGGCGCATCGCCCTGGACCCCGCGGTCGGCGGCTGGCGCACGAAGCTGGACCGCATCCTGGAACAGATACGGCGGCTCATCCCGTTCGAACATGCGGTCTTCGGCATCTACGGCAACGACGTGTCGCTGTTTCGCGCGATCGCCGTGCGCCCGGAAGGCGTGGAGCTGTGGCCCGCGCGCTGGATGGACCTGCCGCCCACGATACGCGCCTTCCTGGATTCCGGCCGAACCTGGGTGGACGAAATCGGCACGTTCGTCCGGAAGAACATGCCGGAACCCGGCAACGAGGTCGTGCGCTGCTACCAGGACCTGGGCATCGAGGCCTCCGTCACGCTGCCCGTGACGCGCGCGGGCGGCTACAGCTCGGCGCTCAGCCTGTGTTCGCGCCAGCCGGGCGCATACGGCGAACGCCATCTGGAGATGCTGCGCGCCCTGGACCTTGAACCCGTGCTGATGCGCTTTGAAAAGGAACGCGACGACGAGCGCGCCGAGTTTGCGGATTCCCTGCGGCGCAAGGTGATGGCCGCCGCCTCGCTGCGCCAGGCCGCCGACGAGATCATCGTCCAGCTCGCGCAGCATTTCTTGTGGGAACACGTGGCGCTGTATCGCGTCAACCGCCAGGAAGACAGATTCGAGGTCGTCACCCAGCACAGCCTGGCGCCGGCCTACGCGCTGCCGCCCGGTTATCAACAGCCCACCGACAAGGGCATGCTGGGCGCCACGCTGGCGCAAGGGCGCCTGCTGGCGGTGGACGACATCGGCAACCCGGTCTACGCGCAGCACGGCTACGGCGGACCGAAGCGGCCGCTGCGCTCGGCCATGACGGTACCCATCCATCTGAACGGCCGGATACGGTGGCTGCTTGATGTGGAATCGTCGGTCTCGCACGCCTTCAAGGGCCCGGATATCGGCGACCTGCTGCAGATCATCGCGTCGCTGGAAGAGGGTCTGGCCCAGCATCTGCTCAGCCAGACCAAGCAAAGCCTCATGGCGGAGACCGAGCAGGCCGTGGTGTTTGTGGGACGCGAGGGCGCCGTCATCGAGATGAACCGCGTGGCAACCGACATGCTGGGCGCGGAACCCCGCCGCGGGCGCAGCCTGACCGAATCGCCGTCGATCACCGACTACGCCATTGCGGGCGACGAAGCGACGCTGGGCGTGTTGACCTCCTCCTTTACCGTCAAGCGCGAGCGCATCGAGCTGTTGGACAGCACCGGCCAGCCGCGCTCCGTGCTGGCCACGCGGACCGACCTGGATCCCAGCCTGGACATGTCGATCTGGTTCTTCACCGACATCGCGGATCTGGGCTGGGCGCGCGACCTGCGCTATCTGCGCGAGACCGTGGCCGAGGTGGCCCGGCAGACGCGCACCTCGTTGTCGCTGGCGTGCAGCCTGACCTCGCAGACCGTGCTGCTGCACGACGACGCGCGCCAAGGCACACCGGCGGAAGTCGTCGCCGCGCAGGCCCAGGACCTGAGCCAACGCATCGTGGCCGAGATAGGCAAGGCCGACATCACATTTGAGCGGCTGGCCGGCGCCAGCGAATCGCGGCGGCGCACGCACGCCACGCACAGCGACGTCGAACTGGGCGCGCGCCTGCAGGACGTGGTGACCGCCTTACCCGCCCGCGACCAGCGCCGGATCGCGCTCACGAACCACACGGCGTCGCAAGACGGCCCGGCCGTGTCCGGCGATGCGCAGGCGCTGACGGCGGCATTCCGCTCGATGATCGACTACCTCCTGCGGTGCCGCAACGCGGATGACGCCCGTGTCACGGTGGACCTGGACACCGGGCCGGACGGCTGCACGATCCGCTTCGGCCTGAGCGAGGAGCAGATGTGGGAGTCCGATCCGCCGGCGCATGCCGTGCCCGACGACGCCTTGCTCAACGCCGAGCGCGCCGCGCACGACGGCGCCAGCATCGCCATCACCCAGATCCAGGAAACCGTGATCGACCACGGCGGCGCGCTCGTCACCGACCCGCCGCTGTCGGATGCGCCGCTCGCGCCGCCGCAGGCCTACGAGTCCGTCACGCCGCCGTGGCGCGCGTTCACGCTGATCCTGCCGCTGCGGGCCGGCTAGGCCATCCGGATCATGAGACAGCCATCATGGAACAAGACGCCGCCGGACCGAACTTCATTCTGCTGGCCAGCATGAACGACGAGCATGAGGACGACTGGGCCAACAATCTTGCCCAGTTGCATCGCCTCGTCCAGCAGTACCCCGCGATCGCGCCGTTCGTGGGCGCCGAGCTACGCCGCCGCACGTCGCTGGAAAGCGCCAAGACGCAGATCGAATCGTGGGACCTGTCCACGCCCCGCATCGAACCCCGGCTCGTCATCATCGACGCGCGGCTCGGCTCCACCGCCAGCAAGCGCGGCAAGCCCGGCGCGGCCGCCGTCGAGCTGCTGGAGTGGATCGCCGCGCGTTCGCAGGTCCCGCTGCTGGTGCTGGCGGTCGACCCGCCCGAACTGGTGCAGCGCTACGTGCTGGAGCGCCCCGAGGTCTTCATGTGGACCAACGACGCGAAAACCGGCGTCAACAGCGGTGCGGAGGTCGCCACCGTGCTGACGTGCCTGACGCCGCTGGCCCCCAAGCGCCGGCGGCGGCTCATCATCCGCGTGGGCGAGCACTCGATCACCTACCGCATCCAGATGGGGCGGCACGAGTATTCGTCGCAGGACATGCCGTACAAGGAGCGCGACCGGATCTCGGCGCTGGTGGGCCGCATCGAGACGTTCAGCCCCTATCTTGGGGAGACGAAAGCGCCGCAATGGTTGAAAGACCTGAGCGGCGTGGGCGAGGACGTGTTCAGCGCCATGGTGACGCACAGCCTGGGCGCGCCGGTCGCCAAGCTGATCCAGCGCGCGCGCGACGAGGAAGTGTCGCCGGGCGCGGGCGCGTTCGCGGGACTGGACCTGCGCTTCGAATTCAACCTGGCCAGCCAGGAGGTGTCGCGCCTTTTCAACCTGCCCTTTGAGATGGGCCGGGAATTCGGCGCCGACAGCGGCCGCTACCTGTGTTTGGAACTGCCGATGGCGCGGCGTCTGCATCTGGACGGCACGGCGCCCGCGCCGCGCTGGGAGCCGGACGCGCGCACGCCTGGGCAGCCAGTGCGGATGCTGTTCATGGATGCCAGCTCGGTGTTCGGCACCGTCACCTTCCGGCGCGAGGACGGCGGCCCACCGTTGCCGTCGATGGAATTCGGGCCGCTGCAGTCCGTGGCCAAGGAACGCGAGCACCTGGCCGAACTGGCCGCGCGCGTGCCCGGGCACCTGATCATCGACCACGTGCGCGCCGCGGACGAGCCCGGGCTCGTTGGCGCGGACCTGCAGCGCCGCATCGAGGAACGCCTGCGCACCGGCAACTACGACATCTTCCACTTCGCCGGCCATTCGGTGTCCGAAGGCGAAAGCACGATGCTGGTGCTGCCCGGCGAGGACGGCGAAGCCTGGCAACTGTCGATCCGGCTGATCGGCCAGTGGATGGAAGCGGGCAAGTGCAAACTGCTGGTGCTGTCCTCGTGCAGCGGCGCGTCGGTGCGCACCGCGCTGGAAGTCATGCGCGCGGGTGCGGCCGGCGTGCTGGCTTTTCGCTGGCAGGTCGAGGAAGAATCCTGCGCGCGCTACATCCAGCGCTTCTACGACGTGTACCTGGATGCGGCGCAGCCCAAGGACCTGGCGGAGGCCTACCGCTATGCGTGCAAGGCCGCGCAGGGCGACGCGGGCGACCTGCCGACGTGGGCATCGGCAATGGCCATCGTGCGCGACTGAGCGGGCAGCGGCCACGCCGCACAAGGAGCTGACATGGACGGTTTATTCGGGATGCTGCGCGGCATCGGCAACAAGGCGGCAAGCGGCGACGGCGCGGGCGCGCTGCTGCCCACCGTGCCCGCGGGGCGCAACTTCTACGCGGAGATCGAGCCGCCCGGCGGCACGCCCGCGCTGGCCGCCGGCGTCACCGGCGCCGCGTTCGTGCCCGGCCAGTGCTACTTCAGCGTCCGGCTGGTCGAAATGCGTCTGTGCGACGCGGGCAACTATCTCAGCCAGTTTCTGCCGCTGTGCACGTTTTTTCTGCGCTATGGCGCGGACGGCGCGCGGCGCGAGATTCCGTACATCGTCGGCTACGACCTCATCCAGCAGGCGCTGGGCGCGGCCGCGCCCGATGCCGGCGCTCGCCGCGTGGCGTTTCGCGACGTCTATGTCGCGCGCAATGTCCCCTACGCCAGCGACGGACTGGAGATGTACGCGGCGCTGTGCCGCTTCGCCGACAGCAGCCTTTCCCGCGGCATCCTGGATTTCGTGTCCACCGCAGTCACGATGCTGGGCGGCCCGGTGGGCGGCGCCATCGTCAAGACGGGCGAAAGCCTGCTCACGCCGCTGGCCAAGCTGTTCGGCACCGACGGCGTCAGCGTGCGCTTCGGCGTCTACGACGGCGACGCGCTGCGACGCAGCGGCTATCGCGTCCTGGCCGGCGCGGACTCGCAGGACAAGCTGTCGGGACTGCAACTCATCGACGGCGTGCTGCACCGCCAGAACGCGGCCGGCAAGCCCGAGCCGGTGAACGACGTGGATTATCTGGTGCTGGCCTTCGAGCAGCGCGCGACGCTGGGTGCGGACATGTTTGCCGCGGCCACCACGCTGCCGTTCCATCACCTGTGGAAGGACGTGTCCAAGGGCCTGATCGGCAACGACGCCACGGCCGCCAGCGCCGCCTACCAGTCCCTGTTGATTGCGGTGGCGGAATCGCCGCTGCTGATCGACGCGGACCGCTTCGCGCTGCTGACCGCCTATGCCGCGCAACGCGGCGCGTGGGAAGCTGCAAGCGAACGGTCGGGCCTGCGGACCCGCAGCGGCGGCAAAAGCCTGGCCACTGCGATGACCGACCGCGTCAACGCGCGGGGCAAGGCCGATCCGGTGGCGGAGCTGCTGAAGGCGGCCAAGAAGCACATCACGCCGCCGGCCGTCCAAACGGAAGGAACCGGGCCCGCGCCAAAGGTGCTGGACGACGATGCCGTCGCGCAGACGGTGTCGAGCCTGACGAAGACACTCGGTGAAAAGGGGGGTGCGCCGGCGCCCGGCATCCTGTCGCGCGCCACACGCGATTTGCTGTCCATCATGCTGAGCGACCCGGCGTAGCGCAGCACCCGGCATCGCGTAATCCCCGGACTAGCGCAGCTCCAGCGTCGCCCCGATCACGCGCATCGTCGGCATCAGCTGGCGCCACGCATCCTTGGGCATAGCCGCCGGCCGCGTGAGCTGCGCGGCCGCCGGGTTTTCCAGCAGGTTGCCCTTGCAGGCGAACACGATGCTGTTCGTCATGTCGTCGTCGACCACCTCGAACATCGACGAGCCGAACGCGTCGCGCACGCGGTCCAGGTATTCGTGGTGCATGGGGTGATTGACGTGAAAGTTGATCACCAGGATGCCGTCGTCGCGCAGCGCGCGATAGCAGTCGGCGTAGAAAGCGGTGGAACACAGGGCGTCCGGAATGCCGCCGGCCACGAATCCGTCCAGCAGGATCACATCGGCCTCGTCCGTCAGCCCGGCCAGGTGCTGCGCTGCATCGGCCTGGACCACCCGAAAGCGCTCGCCGTCCGGCGGCACCATGAACGCGTCGCGCAGCGCGATGACGGCGGGATCGATCTCGACCACCGTGGTGCGCGCCCCCGTCAGATAGCGGTGGCAGAACTTGGGCAGCGATCCGCCGCCCAGGCCCACCATCAGGATGTCCGCCGGTTCCGGCTTGAACAGCACGAAGCCCATCATCATCCGCGTGTATTCGATCTCGAGCGCATCCGGGTTGAGCAGCGACATGCTGCTCTGGATCTCCTGCTGCGTGAAATGCAGCGTGCGCCGGGTGCCGGCATTCTGGATAAAGGGGCGGTGCGGGGCCGCCGGCTCGTCGGAAACGGGCGAATCGGCGGGAACAGGAACGTCGGACATGGGCGCAGGTGCAAGGCGAAGAATCCGCAGAAGATACCACTGCCGCGCCCCCGCGGCCCGGGCTGCTTCACACCAGCATCACCGGACAAGGCGAGTGCGCCAGAATCCGCCCGCTGACCGAGCCCCGGATGGCGTTGATCAGCGGGCTGTGATGATGCGAGCCAATCACGATCGCCCCGGCGTCTATCTGCTTCGCATACTCGACGATCTTTTCCGGCGTAAAGCCGACGAACTCGTGGCATTCGTGACCGATGTTGGCGGCGCTCAGGATGCCAACCACCGATTGCATCGCCTTGCCGCTTTCCTCGTGGTGCCAGGCGGCGATGTCCTCCTTGTCGATGAAGGACTTCACGTCACCGCCCACGTCGGGTTCGCAGTGCACCACGTGCACGACGAAATCGCGGTTGAGCAAGGGACTTTCCACCAGAAATCGGGCTGCCGCATCGCTGTGCAGCGACCCGTCGGTGGCAAGAATGATCGTGTTCATGGCAGACCTCCGGTTCGTGACTTCCTGGCCTCGGTGCGCGCGGGCTTATGCGCGCCCCGTCCGGGCATCACCCAGCTTGCGCCAACCGACGCCAGCAGGATCACGCCAACCACCCCAAGCGACCAGTGCACCGGCACGTGGACCCATTGTTCGGCAAGCATCTTGCCGCCAATGATGACCAGCACCGACGCCAGGCCGTACTTCAGATAGTGAAACCGCGCCACCATGTCCGCCAGCAGGAAATACAGCGCCCGCAGGCCCATGATGGCGAAAATATTGGATGTGAAGACGATGAACGGATCGGTCGTCACCGCAAAAATGGCGGGGATGCTGTCCACGGCAAACACCACATCCGTCGCCTCGATCACGATCAGCACGACGAACATCGGCGTTGCGTACCGCAATCCGTCGATGCGCACGAAGAACGACTGCCCGTGATAGTCCTTGGTGATCCGCATGGTGGACCGCAGAAAGCGCACCAGCGGATTGCGCGCGATGTCCGGCTGGCGGCCCGCGGTGAACAGCATCTTCAGCCCCGTGAAGATCAGGAACGCGCCCAGCACATAGAACAGCCACACGAACTGGGACAACAGCCACACGCCGGCCAGGATCATGCTGATCCGCATCACGATGGCGCCCAGCACGCCATACAGCAGCACGCGCCGCTGCAATTCCAGCGGCACCGCGAAGTACGTGAAGATCAGCGAAAACACGAACATGTTGTCCACGGACAGGGACAGTTCGATGAGGTAGCCGGTGTAGAACTCCAGCGCTTTCTGATGCGCGACCGCCCGGCCCAGCGTGGCGTCCAGATACCACCACATCAGGCCGCCGAACAGCGTGGCAAGCGTCATCCAGGCCGCCACCCAGCACAGCGCCTCGCGCGAGGACACGCGGTGTGCGCGGCGCCCGCCGAACGCATACAGGTCGAGCGCCAGCACAATCAGCACGAATCCCACGAACCCCGCCCACATCGGCAGCGTCGCAAAGGTTTCGACCCGGTTCATGAGAGGCGCCTCCTTCCATCGCGCCGCGACCGCCGCGCCATGGGAAACACGTACTTCCATCGCACAAGGCCAGTCTAGTGCGGGGCGATTCCTCCAACAATCCGCATTATGATGACCCGATAGTCAGATTTTTTGGATTGATCAGCCATGGTCACTCTCAACTACAAGCATCTGCGCTATTTCTGGACGGTCGCCAAGGCGGGCAGCATTGCCCGCGCGGCGCAGCAACTCCAGCGCACGCCGCAATCGATCAGCGGCCAGATCCAGGAACTCGAATCCACGCTGGGCACGGAGCTATTCCGTCGCGCCGGGCGCGGTCTGGAACTGACCGACGTGGGCCGCCACGCGCTGCAGTATGCGGACCGCATTTTCACGATGGGCGACGAGCTGCTGGACGACCTGCGCGAGCGGCCGGCGCGGCGCGCGCTGGAATTCAAGGTAGGCGTGGCCGAGGGGATGCCCAAGGCGATGGTGTACCGGATGATCGAACCCGCATTGCACCTGGACCAGGACGTGCGGCTGATCTGCCGCGAAGGGCGGCTGCCGTTTCTGCTGGCCGATCTGGCGGTGCATCGCTTCGACATGGTGATCGCGGATCGCCCGATGCCGAACAATCTGAATGTGCGGGGGTTCAGCCATCTGCTGGGGGAATGCGGGCTGACGTTTTTTGGATCGCGGCCGTTGCTGGAGAGCCTGCCGGGGAAGTTTCCCGCGCTGTTGGACCAGGCGCCGTTCCTCTTGCCTGGCGAAGACGCCGCCATCCGGCCGCGGCTTTTGCAATGGTTCGATGAGCACGATATACGGCCGCGCATCGTGGGGGAATTCGATGACAGTGCGCTGATGAATTCCTTTGGACAGACCGGAACGGGGCTGTTCGTGGCGCCGTCGGCGACGGCGGCGTATCTATGCAAGCAGTACCGCGTGCGCGCTATCGGGCACGCGGCGGACGTGAAGGAGCAGTTTTACGCCATCACGACCGACCAGCGGCTGGAGCATCCGGCGGTGGTGGCGTTGAGTCGTGCGGCGCGGGAGGATATTTTCGGACGTCCGGCTACAGGAACGACTTCGCGTGCTTGAGGACCTGATCGCACGCCTTGCGGGTCAGTTCCTCTTTCAGCCCGCCGCCGCTCAGGTCGACGGATTTGCCGTCGCTGCCGTTGAGCAGGCCTTGGAGGCCGGCCAGGTATCCCGAATCCGATTTGGCCTTCTGGGTGGAGCCGCCGCCGATCTTGCCCATCAGCTGATCTTTCAGGGCTTGCGCGTCGCCGCCGGCGAGGTAGTTGTTCTTCATGCAGAACTCGAGCACGCCGGCGGCGTTGCCGGCGGAGGCGGGGCTTAGCGATGACAACGGGAGGCTGTTGCCGAGGCCTTGCAGGATGCCGCCTTGGGTTGAACCGCTCTGGGTTGCACTGCCTGGGGTTGAGCTGCTTTTACCGGCGCCCTCCATCTGTCCCTTTACGGCATCGAGCCACTGCGCGCTGGCGGTGCCTGCGTAGCCCTGCGCCGCGATGAGGGCGGCGGCGGCGGCTAGGTGGCGGTAAGGGATCTTCATGACTTGCTCCTGGTGCGGTAAATAACTGCGGCCATCGTAGTGGCGCAACGGCGAAAAGCGGCACGCGGGCAGGGCATGTAATGCGACAAATGATGTTCGAGCGGCGACCGTCCTCCCTGGCACCGTAGCAATTGCATTCGTAACGTCACGGCTTTGATACTGGTGTGATGGGTCAGGTTGTCGAACGTCGCAGAGGCGGCGGGTGTGGTGTGTGGGTGGGCTTCGTGAGTTGTTGATCTTGCTGCCGCGAGGGATCTTCGTAGGTCGCCCGACGCCGC